>JACQHT010000133.1 GCA_016198835.1 Planctomycetota bacterium
GATTCTTCGCTTCGCTCAGAATGACAGGCGAAGGGCTCAGAATGACAGCATGCGCTTCCTTAACCTATTAATTGAGGGACTTACCCATGTCAACCATTAGCGATAAGAAGCCAATTCGTTCCATAAATATCTCCGGCAAGATTTGCCCCTATACCCTTATTGAAACCAGGGATTCCCTGAAAGAACTTTCAAAAGGGGATGTGCTTGAGGTTATCTGCGACTACGAACCTGCCGCAAAAACCACCATCCCAAACTTCTGCGAGAAGAAGGGCTACCCGATTGAAGTTCTTGAAGAACAAAAAAACCTCTGGAAAATCCTGATTGAGAAGAATGATTAAAGCCTGCATATACACCTAATCATCACTCGTTGCTCATTGCTCAGTCCTTAGTCCTCATCGCTTTACATTGTCATTGCGAGCGAAGCAATCTCATATTTTAAGATGAGATGCTTCGCAACAGGCTGAAAAGCTGGAACTGGCAGCGCTTCTGGTCGAGGATCTCCTGGCGGACGTCCCATAGATTGACTCGCGATCAACTGTCTGCCGCTGTCCTCTCGCCCCTTCGGTCATAGGTGCCTCCTGATGCGGCTAACGCTTGCCATAACCGGCAGCTTTTAGCTGTCCGTGTTGATGGCATGGTTAGCCACAGGGTTTTATATTCTCTTAACTACACTTTTCTGATATCTGCGACATTAGAAATCTTGCCTGACCGAGATACCGATGATCTGTTTTCTCAAAAACATTTACACAATGCTTAATGAGATCCAGCGCATCCTTATATTTACCTGATTCATAATATAGATCTGCCAACTGATATTCGGTTCGAGCTATTTCTTCCTGATCATTTGCCTTTTTCTTTATTTCGAGACTCTTTATATAATATTCTTCAGATAGTTCTATATTCTGCATTCCAGAGCTTGTATACTGATAAAGAAGGCCAAGCCCGTGTAAGCTGCACGATTTAATGAAGTCGAAACCTGTCATGTTCGCAATTTCTATAGCCTCTTTATAAAGTTCCTCAGCTTTCTTATATTGTTTCATTCGATACATAACCACTGCTAACTCATGAATTGTATTTGAAGAGTTTCTCTCAGATAAGAAGCTTCTTGATATATCCAGTGCCTTAGTATAAGACTTAGTAGCCTTTTCATAATCCCCTTTTGCTTCATAAACCCTGCCTATAGCATGATACGCATCAAAGATTTCGCTATTATCTCGATGTTTTTCTGCAATAGTAGCGACCTCTTCAGATAGTTTAAGTGATTCATTAAAATCCCCTTGATTCATAGCTATAGTTGCGATATTTCGCTTAAATCCAAAAACCAGACTTTCTTGCCCTAAGTTATTTGCAGCCTGAAGTGCCATATTTAGATATTTCTTCCTTTTCGTCCACTGGATCTCCTTCTGAAGGAAGAAATCCACTTTCCCGCTTAACTTAATCACCTCTTGATACTTTTCATTCCTATAACACCACTCTGTAACCGCCAAGAGCTTATTTAGGGAAAGTTCGTATAGTGAACCAATATCGTCTATATACCTTAGATCTGCAAAATGCTTCGCCATATCATCAAGTTTTTGACAGATCATAGAAGCTAATTCATCTGGAGTTGTTGAATTTAAATCTACATAGCCTGTTGTTTTTCTAATCCCAGGTATCTCGGTGTCATCGAATTTAGCAGGCAATATATATTCCTCGTTGTCTTCGAATGCACGGGCCTGTGCGCTCCTTAGCTCGTGATTTGCCCAATGCTTACTTTTGTAATGCTTAGAAATGAAAATAACAGTATAAACGGCCTTATTCTGATATATCTCGCTTAGATATTGATAGAGGTCTTTCCCCCAAAGATCTACCTTCTTGAATAGATCGTAGAATACATTTACTTTTCTTGATCTAAGAACGTTTGCAAGCTTTTCAACATAATTTCTATTTTCTCCGGCGAATGAAAGCGCAATATCGTAAAATTCAGCTGTCTTATTATTCTTCATGGTTATTCGTCCAAGGTGGCTAACGCTCGCCTTCAGCGGCGCGGCGATGTTTGCCGCGATTCATGGTAAAGTATCATATGACTACCTGTCTGATGGTCTAATATATAGCCAAACTTCTGAAAAATCTTTACAGCGTCTTTACCAGAAATGTTGGCAAGTCTTCCCAACTAAACGGTAACCTCTCCTAAAAAAACTTCTCCTGTTTCACGAATAACTGCTCTACCATGTTTTTCTTCTACATGCAGCCATCCCTTAATGGCATCCTTTATGTTAGTTAATGCTTCGTCTATTGTCTTGCCTTGACTCATGCAGCCAGCAAGCTCAGGGACATCTACTACATAGCCATCGTATTCAGGGTCGTATATTATTACCACTTTAAATTTCATAGACTTTATCCTCACCACTTTTATGACGCCTCAGTGTATCCAATTTGATTTAAAAAAGAATCAAGGTTTGCGGCTACAAAATTTGATATTATTATACCACATGCTGTGCTTTGTGCAAAGGTTTTTAGGAAAATTTCTTTCTCCCTGTCCAACGGGTGGCAGGCAGGTATTTTAACCTACTTCTATGCTTAATAAAGCAACTCCAGAAAAGGTGCATAACGCCATTCTAAATCGTGCGTATTGGCTAAGTCCTTTATTTTGCGATAGTATTTATTGTAAATTTCCTGCGACAGATTCCGTTGGTAATTTGGATTGCAGAAAAACACCCTGCAGCCAAGTGTGCGATAATCTCTGATTGAACATTTTTTGTCTACAAGAAAGGGACAAACGTCTTTGTGGGATCCGTCTGAGGCGGATTGTAGGGGCACGTTGCAACGTGCCCCTACTTCTGAAACATTTCTTTTAATATAATCCACCTCAATGGTTGTTGCATAAAGGACATGGTCAAACTTGGCAAAATTGCAGCATTCACCGCAGGCATCACAGCCGGGTGATCCGCCTGAGGCGGATGCTAACTCCTCATCAAGCTCCTTATAAATCCTTTGCAATTTCAGTTCTATTTTATTCTTGGGAGTCATATCTTTGTTGAATTTCGACTATATTCTGAATTTCTTTCTGGGTATAAAGGGGTCCGTCACTAACACCGGGGCAAATTTGGATAACCTTTTTCCAATCTGCGGGTGTTCGCAGATTTTTTTGCCAGAATGGGAATGTGGCACATTGGCAGGGTCGTACAGGGTATATGTTACAACCGTTATCATACATCATGCAATCTCCATTAGTAAATTCAACTAAACTATACCTGCCGTTGACCTTTTTTAAGTATTTTCTTCCAAACGCATCTAAAGAAATACCCAGGTAATTAGCGATTTTTTTAATCTCCCCTTTTGAAACCCATATATATCCAGGCTCGCCCCGGCAGCATTTGCCGCATCTCTGGCACTTAAAATGCAAACCGTCGCTATACCAGCAGCCTTTACTACTCTTTAAATTTTTGGTGTTCACCAGCTCATCACCTTTTCATTACTAAATATAAGATTTACAATTTCTAAATAATCTACCTGTTGGCACTTTGTTTCTATACCTCTTGCCAGAACGTCATCCTTGCAGGCAAATGCCTTTAAGCCATTTAGTTTGCCTTTATCAATAAGAACGGCATCATGCAAAAGGAGTATAGAAACGTCATTGGCTATTGCCTGTTCCTTTGCCATTGAGAAAGCAAGGGTATCATATTTGGATTTTACAATATGAAGGATACGCATATTTACCATGGTATTACGACATCAGCCTTCGAAATAGTATCAGCAATCTCTGCACGTGTCAGGATTTTTACGTTGTATTTTAATTTTTCAATATGTCTTGAATCTAACGATTCCTTCTCGGCAACAAGCGTATGCTTGAGTAGTCGAAGTGTATCTATATGCTTATGTATTTCCCCCGATGATATAACCTTTGGATTAGTTTCCCCAAGAAGATAAACCCCGTCCTCAAGAAATATGACGGTAATTTTATTATCCTCTAAAGTAAGCCCCACGGTCATGCGCAGCGCTTCAGAGTTGCGCACTGTATTAAAGGGGGAGCTTCTGGTTATTACCACTACATTTTTCATATTAATTAAATGCTAAAAAGCGGTCGCACTCCTTTACCACGGTTGCATTGTCGTACTGGCTGCCCCAAATAACGAAATCTTTCCTTTCCTGTTTACGTTCAATTGCGTTATGCGCACACACAATGACCCTGACACCCTTATCGGCAAGCGCCTTAAACCTCGGGTCGTTAATATTGTAAACCCCGTCACACATAAGGAAGATACTGACCTCTTTACCCGTGGAAATCGCCGCTTCCGCAAGCTTTACCACGGTGTGGGCATTTTCACTTTCAGTACTCGTTGTTAATAAGATACCAAGCTTTTCGGACATTTATTCCTACCTTTCCCCGCTCCCACGGTAGACAACGAACTTTATGTTCGTTGATTTTTCAACGAGGTAAAACCTCGTTGTCTACCGCTATTTCCTCCAGATGCAGTTCTTTCCTTACATTTGTTATATCATGCGGCTCCGGATGAAATGGGAAATCCCTGAACGGCTCACCAGGCCGATAGCTTCCAAACGGGCGGTTACATGCTATATCGCCCGACCCAAGCACTGCTTGGGCGCCCCGGCTGCAACAACCGCCTGTTACGAATGGCAAACCGCTTTCAATCGCCTCTTTTATTTTACCATTAGAAGTCTTAATTCCAATGTTTTTTCCTGATGCGCCAAATTCTAAAGCTTCTGGTTCGATACAGTTTGTTTCGACAAGATGTCTGAGCAATTGAACCCTTCTAAAGCGTTTGAGCGAGGGCCTTCTCCTCTTTGACATATTAGAATCAGGCTCTGGATAGAATGAAAAGAGATGAATTAGCGCTCCAAGTTCATGAATCTTGAAGAATATATCGGCAAGTTCCCTGTCGGTTTCGCCAATTCCTACAATTATGTGACAACTTACCTTATTAAGACCAAATATCCTTACGGCTCTTCCCAAAACGTCCCAATAGTTTTCCCATGATAAAGAACCTTTTACGCCCTTTCCCCTTGTTCGTTCAAATACCCCTTTTGATGCCGCATCGAGACCAATCCCAACCGTATCGGCTCCTGAATCTTTCAATTTTAAGAGTCCCTCTTCGTTGATGAGATTTGGAGCAATTAAAACCGATATTGGTATCTGGCTTGACCGTGAAATAGCCTTTGTAATATTTAGTGTATCACTCACCGCCATCGGATGCGACACCATGGAAACGCAAACACGCCTTATATTTTGCTGGTATTTAGCAATCCTTTCGATTACCTTTGATGTCTGAAGTATGGGCCATTCTACGCGGATGAATGACTTATTCCCCTCATTGGCAGGTCTTGTTCGTGCCAGTCCGCAGTATGCGCAGTTGGCGTAGCAGTAATCAGGATAGGTAAGCAGCAGGTTAACACAATAAGGTTTTACATCCCGATAAAACCTTCCAGACCTAAACCTCAGCGCAATAGCGGAGGCAAGACTTGTGCGAATGTATTCGGGGTAACTATTTGTGCTTTCTATCATCTTTCACAAATCTTCCGAAGGTCTCTCACCCACTTGTAGGTACCGCCTTTTCGCACAAGCTCGGGATGGTCTTTGTCTAACCAGGTGCCTTTAGCTTTATCGAGAGCCCTTAGCAGCCTCAGGCGACTTAATTCCTTCTTTGCTGCCTCTGTAATAAATTTACTCCGTTTCCTCTTTCCAACAAGGGCATCAATGCTTTGTACAAGGTCTTCAGGTATAATAATGCGCGTTCTTTTTATAGCCAAATTGGACACCTCTATTGAATCTTACAAATCACATGATATTTTAACGTTTTGTGAGCTTAGTAAATTTAATTTTAGACCTTCAGCCTACCTTATACCACCAAGATGAGGAAACGGCTCAAGTGTCGAGGCTGTTATATACCCAGTCGCTCGCCTTATATTTTCTCTCCTCCAACTTCTTGATTGCTGTAATTTCATTAACATTAAAAGGTTCGTGGTTAAATTCCACAGCGAATGCATCCTGAAAGCCGAGCTTTATTGCATCCCTGAGTTCTCGCATAAATACCTTCCTGCCAAGTTCCTTGGCAACAGTGGTTATCCTTCCACCCGCAGTATTTATACCTTTACCAGATAATTTTCCCTGCGATATGTTTAGCACACTTAACATGAGTGATATATCCATATCTAAAAGAACGCTTGCATGGAATAGCATGTTGTTATTATCTTCTACGAAGAGGGCGAGACCAGCAATTTTCTTGCCATTGACCAGCATGTCATTCTTTGGTCGAAACTCTGCCTCAATTCCAAGCCTCCTGAGACCCAAAGCAACTCCTTTCGAGTAGGTTTCAAATAAAATTGTAGGGGCACGGCATGCCGTGCCCCTACTTTCTTCAAGGAGAGGGCTAACGATGGCAATCCCCAACTGGTCTTCACCCATAAGTATTGCGCCGCCTCCTGTGGGGCGGCGATTAACTGCAATTCCACGCCTTTTGCATTCCTCAAGGTTAAGCTCCTTTTCTACGTCCTGGAACCTTCCCACAAGGGCACAGTGCGATTTGTATGTATAGAGTCTCAGGATGCCAGACCCTCTCCCTTCCCTCTCCCCTTGAGGGAGAGGGTTAGGGTGAGGGGGATTAAACGCAGTAACTAAATATTCATCCGCTGCTAAGCCAAAGCTTGCAGAAACACCATCATCTTCTATGTATCGCCACATCGTCTAACAAAGCAATGAGTGCTGAGCAACGAGTTCCTCATTGCTCGTTGCTCATTGCTGAAGGAGCAAACCCGCAACAGCTTTCCATAAAAATGGGTTTAAGACCGTTATCCCTTGCATAAGAGACGATTCCTTCCGCTGGGAATGCTATGCCATTAAGAGCAGTATCTATTGCAAGTTTATCCACTTGCTCCTTATATTCCCCCATCGGACGTGCACAGCCGAGGATAATCTGAACATCGGGAAGCATGTTGCGAGCCTTACGGAAGAAATCTTTTACCTCTTCAGGAGGGGGTGGTATTACATTCTCCATTTTTGTATTTAGTAATGGTGTCAGGATGACAAGGACGAGGGTTTTAATCTTAAACCTTGAAATTATTGCGAGGGCGTTTTCTTCCCCGATTATTTTACCATAATGAAGACCAATCACGATGTGGGGTACCACAGGTATTTCACAGGCATTAAGATTTGCAAGGGATTGCTCATAATCAAGCGTGGTTGCATCAAGATGGTAAACATCCTTAATTGTCCTATCGCTTCCTATAATGTCAATTAGTGCGCCATCAATATCCGCATGCTTAAGACCCTTAGCCATTTCTCTATCCACAAGACCAGTATGAACGATGACGTTCAGTCCCAGAGTTTGTTTTACCATACGCATCGAATCGAAAAATTCTCTTAAAGGAACCCTACCAGCAGAATCACAACCGCCTGAAATGAGAATGCCTTTAGTACCATTTTTTGCAAGCGTCTGGCAGATTTGCAAGAGTCTTTCAGGCGTTTTTGCTGGTCTCATGAATTTGAGAAGCTCACCATTGCAATGGTCGCAATTAAGGGTACAATCAGAGCCTGTAATGCTTACAGGCATAAACGAATGCGCATTCTTTTGGGAAAGCTCCGAGGTCTCATATCGTTTTAGACCCGGCGCATAGAAATTAATCTTTCTCATGTTTCGTAGGGCAGGTACAAGACCTGCCCCTACTCTTCTGCAAAGAGTCCCTTTTCCATGTAGTCCTTGTATTCGGCATCAAGCCATGCCTGTATGTTCTCGGCGCCATGAACGAGGTCGTGTATGTCATTATCAAAATTAGCAGACTCTATTATTACAAACCATCCTTTGCCATAAGGGTCGGTATTTACCAATCGCGGGTTTGCAATTACCTCGTTGTTTATCTCTACAATTTTGCCTGTAACAGGGGCTTTTAGGGGACCTATGTATTTCCCAGCCTCAAGCGAGCCAAAGGCTCGTGTTTTTTGAACGGTTTTTCCAACAGGCAGTATCTTTATATAAGCGGCAGTTCCCGCCGCCTTCTGTCCAAACATATCGAGTCCCACTCGCACTTTCCCGCCTTCTAATTTTGCCCACAGATGGTCTTTGCGGTCATAATACAGATCATCGGGCAAAAAGATTTCTTCGTGTTTAGCCATTTTCTCTCCCACGATTATTATAAGGTTTTCAACGGACTTTATGTCCGTTGAAAACCAACGATGATAAACATCGTTATCTACCAAAAAGGAATTGCATTTTACATAACTGCTTTAAGTATGAATTGCAAGATGTCGAGTACTTCTGCTTTACCCTTCACCTGTGTTTTTGCGCTGCTGAACATGCGATTGCACTGGGGGCATGCGGTTATTATTGCGTCTGCACCTGTTTCAGATAATTTGGTGTACGATGATACAGCAATTTCATTAGCCAATGGGTCATCGGTTATCTGGAGGTCTCCGCCCCCGCCACAGCAGACCGCCTTTTCCCTTGTGCATTTTATTTCTCGGAGTTCAACGCCGGGAACGCTCTTTATAACATTTCTGGGAGCGTCATATATACCATAATTTCGTCCCAAATCGCAAGGGTCATGGTATGTAACAATAAGTGGCGTGTGTTTTGGTTGTAGTTTCTTCTCTCGCAGGAGTTCTTCAAGATACACGGTAGAGTGCATAAGCCTTACGCCTTTAAGTTCAGGTGCATACTCCTTTTGCCAGGTAAGATGGCAGGATGGGCAATTAAATACTATTGTATCCGCCCCAATTTCCTTAACCTTTTTTATATTGTGTTCCTTGAGCACAGCCATTTGTGATTTCATACCTGCCACTATAAGCGGGAATCCACAGCACCACTCCTCGCTCCCCATGATTGTAAAATCAATGCCCGCCTTTAATAAAAGCTTGCAGTACGTCTGGGGAATAGCCTGAATGGCAGGCGAAAAAGATGACATACATCCAACATAATATATTACCTCAGCCTTTGGCTTTATAAACCCATCCTCAGGTGGGTTATCCATGAAATCTACCCACATAGAACGTTCGACATTTGGGTAATTTACCACATTATGTTCTGTGGCTATAGCCTCCCGCATCTGCTCAAAACCGCTGGGATAGACCTTTTTATCGGCAAGTTCCTCTCTTATGGATTGCCACAGGTTTACAAGGTCAATCTTCGCAGGGCAAACAACCGTGCAGTGGCCACACGTTGTACAGCGATACGTGCCCTCAGAAAAGGTTCTAAAGGCTGTTTCATCAAATGTCTTTCCGCCAAGTATCTTTGCAATCCAGCCGGAGAGGTATTGAGTAAGAAGATATGCCCTAAAATCCTTGAGTTTTAATGCTGGTGCAACCGGGTCAACGGAGCGCTTTTTGTAGGTCTCGCATACCCGCAGGCATTCGCCGCAACGCATACATGCAGAAAGTTCGATGAGTTGTTTTACCGTGAGATTGGGAAATCTTTTATCGGCTGGCGGAATGCCCGTATGTTGAAGTTCTTCAAGGGAAGTATTAATTAATATAGTCAGCGGTGTGGCGAATATATGGAATAATTTCGAGTATGGGATATAAGCAACTATGCCCAGTGAGACACCTGTATGAAACCACCAGAAAGATTTATGGATGATTTGCCAATCAAGGTGAAACGGAGAAAATATACGGGCTAATTGAACTCCAACAAATGAGGCATTAGTGCCAAGAACAACGCCTTCTGCAA
>JACQHT010000143.1 GCA_016198835.1 Planctomycetota bacterium
CGGGTTCGATTCCCGCCGCCTCCACCAATAACGGGTGATAGGTAAATACTCATAACTTATAACCTATGACCTAAACTAATGGATAAGCATATCAAACTTGATGGCAAGTTCCTTGCAGATGCCGAGCAACTTATTAAAGAAGGAGATTACGTCCAAGCATCCGAAAAACTCTGGGGAGCAACAGCACAGATATTGAAATCCATTGCCCTTCGTCGTGGCAAGCGTTTACGTTCTCACAGCGCATTGAGCCGGTTTATTACAGACCTTTCCAAGGAACTTAACGATAATAGCCTGCTTACCCTTTACAATGCGGCTAATGGCTTACATCAGAACTTCTATGAGGATTGGCTGACTCCCAAGGCGGTTATTCAGGGCTCAACAGATATTAAGCGGTTGATAAAAAAACTATCTGTCCTGCTATAAGCTTGCGTAGATACTTTTGCTCAACTACATTGGAAAGCGGATCAGATTCCAACCGCTTCTATTAACTCAAGACCCTGTAAAAATCGCTTGGAACACATGTTTTAGAGATTTAACCGTGCTAATTTCAATGTAAATATAATTTACCGGTACATTATATGAAACATTTTTACGATAGACCTCCCTTAAAAATTCGATATTGGCTTGTAACAAAAGCTGATTTGAAGAAAATATATGATTTTCTTTTAAGGAGATACAATATTTCGCATTTAGAAGTTCGGCTTGAGACTGCTTCCGGTAATAATAAAATATACGATTCATTTGAACAATTTGTTGACGATGTCAACCATATTATTGAATCTAAAGAAATTATTAAAAGAATACTCATTGACCATCGTGAAGATATGGGGTCTGGTACGACAGCTATATGGATAGGTATAGATTTTATTTCTCCTTTTGCAAGCTTCTTTATTGAAGGTAAAGGCGATAAGGTAAAGGACTGGATAGACGGTGCATATGAGGAGATGCAAAGGATAGTTAAGGCTGTAGAATTAACTGACGAAACTCTTATAAAAGCGTTGAAGAAGAAATTTGGAAAGAATTATCCCAATAGCGTCATAGTGTTTGACCCTAACGACGAAATAAGAGAATCATTAAAAGATGTCCCTACTATCTTAACCAAAGTTAGAACTTCTTGGCATAATACATGGTGGGGAATGTTAATTATCTTGGTTGCGAGCTTAGTTTTAGGAACTATCATACTTAGATTGATCGGTATAATATAAAAATTCTGCCACGACTGCCTCTAAATTTGACATACCAAAATTGCCCCAAAACTTTCATATGGTTTTACCGTAAAAAGGATACATATTTTAATTCGCCTTTTTCACCATACTCTGGACTTCCTTCAATTTGGTTAGAATGTTTTTAATAATGACGGCTGCTTTACTAATCCCTCCAAAAAAGTTCTAACATCGTTCACTATCCCCACTATTTTCTTTTAGCTTTTATGCAGTTCTCTGTTTGATTTCATTGCTTAACAAAACTTGCCCTTAGCGCCCTTTGCGCCTTGGGGTGAAAAAAGGTTTCGTTAAAAGCAAGTCCGAGGAACTTGCTTTTAACTCTCGCAAAGCACGCAAAGCAAAACAATAGAAAGCAAAATACCCGACTTTGGACTATGGACTATGAACTGAGTAAAGGCTTTTTGCTTGACGGGTATTCTATAAGGTGATAAAATTTTTATAAGACGATAATTTAACGTAAGTAGAGGTTTGATTTATCAAACCCTATTTATTGGGCACGATAAATCGTGCCCCTACATTCCCTCTACGAAAGTATGAAATGAGAACTGTTATTACGGGAGGGGCGGGTTTCCTCGGCTCTCATCTTTGCGATTATTTCTTAGAAAAAGGACATACCGTCATTTGTCTCGACAATTTGCTTACGGGCAGCGCTGATAACATTGCCCATTTGCTGGGCATCGAGAATTTCACGTTTATTAAATATAACGTTACCGAATATATTCATATTGACGGCGAAATTGACAATGTGCTTCATTTCGCATCTCCTGCCAGTCCGATAGATTATCTGAAGCTGCCGATTCAAACCCTCAAGGTTGGTTCGCTCGGCACGCTCAGGACACTCGGACTTGCAAAGGATAAAAATGCGAGATACCTTCTTGCCTCGACCTCTGAGGTTTACGGCGACCCGCAGGTTCATCCCCAAAGCGAGAGTTACTGGGGACATGTAAACCCCGTAGGACCGAGGGGCGTTTATGATGAGGCAAAGCGCTTCGCTGAGGCACTGACTATGGCATATCACCGCTACCACGGTCTTGATACAAAGATAGCCAGAATCTTTAACACATACGGTCCGAGGATGCGTCTCGAGGATGGAAGGGCTCTTCCATCCTTTATCTCACAGGCGTTAAAGGGTGATGACATAACTGTTTTCGGTGACGGGTCCCAGACGAGGAGTTTCTGTTATGTTTCCGACCTCGTGGAGGGAATATATAAGTTACTTTTATCTGATGTGCATGAGCCGATAAATCTCGGCAATCCAAACGAAATAACTATTTTCCAGTTCGCAAAAGAAATTCTGGAAATTACCAGGAGTAATAGTAAAATAGAATTTAAGCCCCTGCCTGTTGACGACCCAAAGATTCGGCAGCCTGATATTTCAAAGGCAAAAAGATTCCTTAACTGGGAACCAAAGGTTGACCGCTTAGAGGGCTTAACAAAGACCCTGGAGTATTTTCGTTCTGCTATCATGGAGAGCGTTAAAAAATAACCACCCCTCAACCCCCTCCTTGTGAAGGAGGGGATAAAGAGGAGGTAAAATCTAATGATAAGGTTATTAGCAATTTCAGGCAGCCCACGTCGCGGTGGTAATACGGACTTGCTGCTTGAGCAGGTATTTAATGGCGCACGTTCAAAGGGCGCTGTAGTTAACAAGTTAATTGCTTCCGAATTGAAAATTGCCTCATGCAACGGATGCAATAGTTGTATGAAGACGGGTAATTGCGTGATTAAGGATGAAATGCAGGACGTTTACCCGTTACTACTCGATGCAGATTATCTTGTTGTAGCATCTCCCGTTTATTTTTCGGGTGTTAGCGCTCAACTCAAGTCGCTAATTGACCGATGTCAGGCAATATGGGCAAGGAAATATATCCTTAAAATACCATTGAGAGGTAATTCCCACGCAGGCAAGCTGACAAACCTGGGGATTAGACCAAAGGGATTCTTTATATCTGTTGCAGGTTCACACTCTGGGAGCAAGGTATTTAGTGGAGCGCTTTCCACCATTAAAGCATTTTTCCATACACTCGAAGTGGATTATGCGGGCGATTTGTTGTGCTACGGTATTGATGGCGCTGGCGCAATTACAAGGCATCCCGACTTGCTTGAGCAAGCTTTCAAAATTGGCATGTCTGCGTGCGTACCTCCCTGCACCGCTGGCGCGGCAGGCAGGCACTCACAAACAGACCAGGAGGATTGCATAAGTGGCAGACGATAATAGCTCCGCCCAAAAGACGGCGGATTTAAAACAATACAGGCGTTGTCCGGGGGAAAAGCATGATATTACTGTCCCAATATGTAAGGGAAGGCAAAGAAGGAGCTACCCAAAGTGCATGGTCTGTTTGCATAGAACAATTGCTGACACCTCTGCACAGCCAGGTAAAAGTAAGGAAGAAGTGGATATATTTAAGAGTTACGACATCCGTGGGATTTATCCAAATGAATTAAATGAGGAAAAGGCACAGAAGATAGGTTTTGCAACGATAGATTTTCTAAAGCAAGTTAGAGGGTCTGTGAAAAATATTGTTGTGGGGAGGGATATGAGGGTTTCTTCACCTTCGCTTGCAGATGCCCTCATTAAGGGTATAACTAACGCAGGAGCAAATGTTATAGATATTGGGTTAGTTTCAACAGAAGTCACCTATTTCTCAGTTGGATATTATAAATATGACGGCAGTATAATGGTAACAGCCTCCCACAATCCTGCAGAATATAATGGGTTTAAGATATGCCGTGAACAAGCAGTGCCTATAAGCCTCGATACCGGGTTATCCAAGATAGCGCATCTTGCAAAGCAAACCCATATAGCGTCAAGGAAATGCGGAAACATTGTAAAAAAAGACGTTCTTCAGGACTACAAAAATCATATCCTGAACTTTGTACAGGATATAAAACCACTGCATGTGGTTGTAGATGCTGGAAACGGGATGGCTGGGAAGACGATTCCGCTTGTTTTTGAGGGCCTCCCATGTAAGCTTACCATGTTGTACCCTGAATTAGATGGGACCTTTCCGAACCATCAACCAGACCCGCTTGTAGTAGAAAATATTAAAGAGTTGCAGCTTACGGTACAAAAAGCAGGGGCAGACTTGGGGGTTGCATTCGATGGGGATGCTGATAGATGTGTCTTTGTTGATGAAAAGGGACAGGTACTATCCAATGACCTGATTACAGCTCTTATTGCCAAAAAATTCCTGTCAATGGAACCTAAAGCAACAATAATTTATGACCTCCGCTCAAGCCGTATAGTTCGTGAGGAGATTGCAGCCGCTGGCGGTATCCCTTACAGGGAGCGTGTAGGGCATTCACATATAAAGGCTACAATGCGTGAAAGGAATGGAGTGTTTGGTGGTGAACTTTCTGGTCATTACTATTTCAGGGATAACTACTATGCAGATTCTGGCTTCATCGCCTTGATAGAGGTGCTTAACATCTTAAGCGAACGGGATGATAAGTTCTCAAATATCCTTGCGCCTTTGCGCAGGTATTACTCTACTGGCGAAATTAACTTTGAGGTTGCTGATAAGGATGAAAAGATTAAAAAACTTTCTGAACGATTTGCAAATGGAAGGGTTGATTATCTTGACGGTATAACGGTCGAGTACGATGATTGGTGGTTCAATGTGCGGAAATCGAACACACAACCCTTGCTCCGCCTTAACCTCGAAGCAAAAACAAAGGAAATCATGGAAAGTAATATGAAGGAGGTTATCAGAACTATAAAGTCTAAGAGTTAATACGTTCGCTCTGCGAAGTACAGGTTATGAGAACACTTGTTGCATTGCCAGTATATAATCAAGAAAAGAATATCAAGGATATTGTTTCAAGAGTAAAATCCTTTGCCTCCGATATCCTTGTCTTAAATGATGGTTCAACAGATGGGAGTCTGAAATTGTCTTCTACAATTGACGGCGTTCAGATTCTTTCATACCACAGAAACAGGGGTTACGGTCGGACAATTATTGACGCCTTTCGTTACGCTGTGAAGGAAGGTTACGAACACCTGATTACGCTTGATTCAGATGGACAGCACAAGCCGGAAGAAATACCATTATTTCTTGAAAGGATTTTATACTGCGACATTGCGTCTGGTTCAAGATTCCTGCTGCCATTTAATGTGGGGAAGGACGTTCCAGCCGAGAGATATGCTATAAACATGGAAATGACAAAGATTATCCGCAGGATAACAAAGTACCAATTAACGGACGCCTTTTGCGGTTTTAAGGCTTACAGGGTTGAAGCGCTTAAAAAGATGAACCTGACAGAACATGGTTATGGCATGCCTCTCCAATTATGGATACAGGCATGGAGACTTGGGCTTCGTATCCTTGAAGTTCCCGTCAAACTTATTTACGGTGATACGACCGTACGATTTGCTGGTAGACTTAACGACCCTGCAATAAGGCTTGCCTATTATAAAAAAGTGATTGAGAAAGAACTTAAGCGTGGTGTACTAAAAAGAGCCTTAGTGGTAGGGGCAGGTTTAAAACCTGCCCCTACATCTGCATGATTAAGACAAAATCCATTTATGACGAGAAAGACTCCTCCGATGGTACAAGAATCCTCATAATGAGGAAGTGGCCAAGAGGCATAAAAAAGGATAAAATAGAGGAATGGGAAAAAGCGTACGCCCCCAGCGAAAAACTTTTAGCCGATTGGAATAATGACAGAATTACCTTTAAGGTGTTCAAAAGCCGCTATCTTAAAGAAATGAAGACGTGCATGGATAAAATTAAGGAATTATCAAAAAGGGCAAAAACCGAGACATTAACCTTACTTTGTCATGAAAGAGACGATGAACACTGTCATAGAAAGATACTCAGAGAACTCATCGAAAGATACAAAAATGATAAATAGCCCAATCCTGTCACCCTGAACGCAGTGAAGGGTCTCGTTGTAGAGATTCTTCGGCTACGCCTCAGAATGACAAATAGTTATACCCCAAAATGATAAATAGCAGTATAAATTTTTCTGAAGCCAGAAAGGCAATGGTGGAGGACCAGCTAAGACTCAGAGACATCACCGACGAGCGGGTTCTTGCCGCCATGGAAAAGGTGCCCCGTCATCGTTTCCTGCCAATAGAACTGTGGGATAGGGCTTATGACGATACCCCTTTACCCATTGGCGATGGTCAAACCGTGTCTCAGCCATATATGGTCGCCTTTATGACTCAAGCCCTGATGCTCAAGGAAAACGATAAGGTGCTTGAGGTGGGCACTGGTTCTGGCTACCAGGCAGCCGTACTGGCAGAGATTATAGAGCATGTATACACAATCGAGGTCAGACCCAATATTTCACGAAAGGCGAGAAAAATCCTTGATGAGTTAGGCTATAGCGAAAAAATAACAATGCTTATCGGCGATGGAAGCCGTGGATTAAAGGAAGAAGCCCCTTACGATGGAATCATAGTTACCGCAGCATATACCATTATTCCTACACCACTGCTTGACCAACTCGCAGAAGGTGGACGATTAGTTATGCCAGTTGGCGGAATGGAGCATCAGATACTTTACCGCATAATGAGAAAAGGGACTGAGTTGCAATGTGAGAGATTATTAAGCTGCATATTCGTACCGCTCGTTGTTGGCGCTGATGAGTTGTAGGGGCGGGTTTCAAACCC
>JACQHT010000132.1 GCA_016198835.1 Planctomycetota bacterium
CAACATCTTGCGTCTCTACATAATGCTTAACGTCAGCACGTTGTATTGGGGGGTTGGATGTATCGGTTTTCACAATCTCCGGCTTTGTTTCTGTTTGGGCATTAGTGCTGATTTTGGAGTCCATTGGCTGTGTTAATGGATTTTTTCCTGCTGCGTTGTTAAAATCAGGCTCGAGGGGACTGGTTTTTACTGGGCGAGCCTCGCTATATGCGGGGGCGCTGGATTCCATTAAGTTGTCATTGTAAGCCCCTTTGTTTTTGTCATTCTGAGCATTGGCGAAGAATCTCGTCGTATTGCTCAGTGAAGGCTCCGGCAACTCAATCTCATCCCCGAGAACAATCCGGGATGGAAGCACTATATCCTGAGGATTAATATTATTTGTGTTTTGTGACGCAATAATTGTTTTAGGAGTGATAGGTTTCGTTAAAAGCAAGCCGTCCTCCGCTGAAGCGGATGTGCCAGTACTTGCTTTAAACTCCTTAGCTGCGTCTATATTAGCATCAATTACTTCAACGGTATCATTACTTGCAACCACATATTGGCTAATGACACCCTTTATCATAATCTTTGGTTCGGTGGTATATATTTCATGTTGTAATCGGTTGAGCAGTGATAACTTGTTATTTGCTTCACTTGGCCCGTTAGAGGCTTCGAGAGTTACAAGATTATCAGGGTTAGCCGGCATAATATTATAAAGCATTGAGCCTCTAACGGGACTTGCCATAACCTTGTCCTCGGGCAAAATAAAAATAAGATTTTCTGTGATGGGTGATGGTGAAGTTTGCGTATCATTAAGGTTGCGCGAAAACCACGTCCGGGGAACATGGTTTAAAGGGTCAATTTCAAGCAGTTCAGCCTTGAGCGGTGGAAAGTTAGTTTGGGGGACCTGGTTTTCGCCCTTGCTTAATTCTGCGATGCCTATCTCTCTTTTAGCTGTATGGGCTTGCTTAGATAATGGATTGGTTTCAGGTTCAGAAGGTGCCATGCTCTCATCCGTGGTGGATAAAGGGGTTAAAAGCAAGTATGGGCGCACAAGGTCGAAGGTCATGGGTTGGCTTGCTTTTAACGAAACCGTAGATTTACTTTGTTGCACAATGGGTTTTTCTAAAAGGCTTACCAACTCTTCCTGAGGCGTAGTAGTATTATTATTACCTGTTGCAGTACGAGGATACGTAATTTCTTCAACAATTGTTTCTGGTGTACTCAGCGCACCCACACCTCTGTATTCGGCGTATGCAGAGGCTTGCTGAGCCGAGGGAATAATGTCGTGCAGGACAGGGCGAGTCTTCGATTCCATTTTTATTTCTGGTTCTGCAATATTCATTCCTGGCTGTATGCGATTAAGAATAAACGTCTGATTATTAATCCCATTTTCCTGGGCGTCATTGTGAGCCGGAGGCGAAGTAATCGCTTCTATACCAGATTGCTTTGTTGCTCTCACTCCCCGCAATGACTCTAAGTTAGAATCTTGTTTTTGATTGTTTATCTGTATAGATTTTTGGAATGGTTGCAAGACCAGTGGATGGGGAAGATTGGCGGGTGGCTGTTCTGAGGGCCCCTTTGTTAATATTTGCTCTTCCACGTTCGCTTTACTCAGCACAGGCACGTATACCGGTTGAATTTCCTTTTCTTGTTTAGGTGAATAATTATCAGGATTTAAACTTGATAAATCCAAATTCCGAAATTCAAAGTTTAAAAAATTTGGGTTTGAGGTTTCTACTGTGGACTCTGTCGAGTCTTTTTGGGTTTTGAATTTATCCCCCATGAGGTCAGGAGGTGCGTTGCTTTTATGCTCCAGGAAGTCAGGGGAATTGGTAATGTTTGCGTCTGGTGCTTGTATGTTGGGTATCTTAAACCTTGTAAAGGTACTGTCTGCTGGTGCCTCTGTAACATGTCTATTTGATTCATCCATAATCAGAGGTAAAAAGGGCGAAAAGGTGAAAAGGTGAAAAGGTGAAAAGGTAAAAGTTTTTGCATCTTTACCTCTTAACCTCTTAACCTCTTCCCCCTTGCCTTCTTGCTTTTCACCATCAGCTAATGCGTTCGCTTCATTGCTCAGAACAGGGATGAGCTTTGCAAGTCCAGAAGTATCTTCTTGTAAGATTTCCTCAGTACAGGATGACGCAGCTACTGCTGACTTTGTTCCTGTTCCTTTTTTGTTTAGTATGTCAGAAATATTCTTTGTCATCGGCATCTTCGCTTCTGGTTCCTGGTTTAAGGTTGAAGCAAAATCTGCACCTGCCACCATCGGGAAAAGACCTTTTGATGGGACAGTAACATTATTAAATGTCACAGATTGCCATTGGTTTATTGGTATTTCCATATAAGTGCAAAAGAGCATCGAGGGGACGGTATTTCGCTTTTATTATTTGTATTAGTGGAGAGCAATACTTATGCCGTTTTGTGGTATTATGGAAATGGGGAGAGTATAGCTGGATAAGAGTTACAGAGTTTAAGAGTTTAAGGGTTTAAGAGTTACAGAGTTTAAGAGAGATGGCTCTCTTGAACATTGAACCTTGAAACTTTGAACCCTTGCCGTGGGTATTTATTTCTGTTGCAAAGGGAAAGATTTTTCTTATTTGTTGCCCATTGTTTTCAAAAACGTAGGTTTAATTCTTTAAGGTGGAGACAATCTGGTTGGCAACAAACCGCGTATATTGTCCCATAGAAAGCAGCATTATCTCCCATCCGTAGATGGAAAGTTTTTTCTGGGATGATTTTTCAAAATAGCTTTTTGCCATATTGGTAACCTTTGTATCATTACTATCAAAGACACCGTCAAAGCTCCATAGCAAAGAGCCTGTGTCTGTGTTTATCATTCCCAATTTAAGACCAAGTATAAGTGGTTTGTAAGGCTTATAGTGTGTAATAGCGCCCGAGATTATGGCATCAGCCCCAAACCTTTTTCTGGCTTCTGTCAAGATTTCACTATTAATTGACCCCTTGTCCCACAACTGTCGTCCTTCGAGGAGTAAACTAATGTTTTCATAAGGGAGAACTACATCTAAATCTCCAGTTTTTTGAAGCTCTATTGTAATGGATTCGGTTACTTCTTTTACTACTTCTTCGCGGTCAGATTCATATGCAAAAGGGATAACAATGACACGACGGATGTTGGATTTATAAAGCTCGTCCGATTTAATATAGCTTACAACAAGGGGTTCTTGGGCACGCATAAAACTGCAGCCTGTTATACCGATATTGCACATCAGAAGAATTATTAATAGTATTCTGTACATAATCCGTGACCCGTGGTTCGTATACAAAGCTACTTCACTGTTAGTGATTTTGTTGAAAGCGCGTCCTTAGGACTCGCTTTTAGCTCTTGCAGGTGTTGAATCCGTGCGCTAACCAATTCCTGCTTAGCTTTAACCTCTGAGATTTGTGCCTTCAAGAGATTTCCATTCAATTGTTTAATTTGTTTTTGCAAGGCGGATAAATCCATCTTAAGCCTTTCAATCTCGTTATTAAGGATTTCATTTTCGATAAGTATTTGCTGGGCAATTGGAAGCTTTTCATTGCTATCTTTTAGCTCTATCTGGAGTATTTCATTTATTATCTTTAGTTTCTCAATCTCTTTTTCTAATGTGCTTAAGCGTTCTTTATTTTTCTGTAATTCATTTGAGGTATTCTCAAACTGTTCTATAATCGTACCCTCGTGTTTGTCGGCTTCAATCTCCACCTTAATGGTAGGCCCACTTGCAAGGTAACCTCTGCTGGTTGTGGCGCTGTGTACTTCTTGTTGTTCAATACTTTTAATGTCCAAATTCTCTAATGTTGTTTTCTTCCTGTCAAAAGCACATCCACCCAATCCGCCTAAGGCGGTTATGCAGGTGATAAGACACACAAAGGCTGTAAATTTAGTGCTACGTTCCTGTATCATTCTATTTGTTTTAACCTCTCTGTATGATTCATAGGAGTCCTAATAGTACAAACGTTAATTTAGCAAGTTTTGTGCCGAATTTTCAATCTTTGTAGATGCAAGAAAGAATAGTCCTAATACTTAATAATTTAAGATTGTTACGTAAATAGATTGTTAATGACGACTAAAATATTAAAGTACACTTGCACAAACAAACTACATGTAATAATGTTCAAAAAAACAACATCAAGAAGCGAAGGTGGTATCTACCTTTTTAGAAAGTAAGGCATGGAATGGAATCGAACCATAAATAAAACTTGTATGTGGGGAAAATATATTAAAGTTTTTAATTTACGAGCCGATAATTACACACAACATGTGTTGGCAGATTTTGACATAGTTAGTCAATAATTTGTCAGAAGAGGCAATCAGGCATGGAAAATGAGATTATGACAATAAAGCAGTTGGCAGAATATTTACAGATAAGCCAACGTTCAATCCATCGCATGATAAAACGTGGTGGTGTCCCAGCAGTCAAAGTTACCAATAGATGGCGATTTGAACGAAGTAAAATAAACGAGTGGCTTACAAGGAATTCCGAGAAGGCTTGTGTCGCGAGTGAAGGAGGTAACGATGTCTAAGGTATTGATAATTGACGATTCAGGCGTTATGAGGAAGATTATTCAGAGAAATATCGTGCAGGCAGGGCTTCTTGTAGACCAGTTTGTCGAAGCAGGCGATGGCAGGGAAGGGCTTGAAAAGGTCAAACAAAACAATGACCTGAATTTAATTCTCTGCGACTGGAATATGCCAAACATGACCGGGATAGAATTTGTGAAGGCATTTAGGTCTTCGGATAAGAAGACCCCTGTCGTTATGATTACGACCGAAGGAGGTGAGACAAGGACAGAGGAAGCGAGGAATAGCGGGGCTAATGGTTATCTTACAAAACCTTTTACCACAGACCAGTTATTAAGGAAGTTGGGCGATTATTTGCTGGTAAAGTAAATTTTAACTATAAAAATTTCTTCAGGAGGAGCACAGTCATGCAAGCCGTTGTAGATGGTGTTGTGGAATCAATTGTAGAATCTACAAAATCCGTCTTTAAGACGATGATTTCGATGGATGTAAAGTCAGATGCACCATTTTATGAAGAAGAGCGAATGATTAAAACAGATGTTATGGCATTAGTTAGCTTTACAGGGGAATACAACGGCACTATCTCTATTTTCTGCCGCGCTGGTACGGCTATTAAGATAGCTTCGAACATGCTTGGCACGCCGATGAATGCACTTGATGGGGTCGTAAAGGATGCAATTGGTGAGGTAGCCAATATGATTGCGGGAAATGTAAAGACCGGGCTCATAGATACACTTGGAGAAATGACACTTACGATTCCACTGGTTATAGCTGGGGTTAGTTTCTCAATTTCTACCTTTAGTGGGGATTACGAAGCGATTGTTGTTTCCTCACTGTCATGCTCAAGTAATGATTCCTGGTTGATGATACCCTTCGATGCGGATGGGGAAAAAATTTATGTAGGACTTATGGTTAAAAAGATTTCGTAGAGTTAAAAGTGTTTACCTTTTACATTACGCCATGGGCACCGATTCAAAGGAAAAAAAATCAGCCTTTCCGAAGTTCGAAAACCTTTTACACGAGGTCACCAAAAGGATTTCAATAGACGGTGGCAACCTTATTGGAAAGCAGATTAGCTTTGAAAATTATTACTTCGATATCATGACTCTCGATAAGTTTCTTTCCCGAAATAATATCAACTATATGTTGGTAAAGGCAGAGGTAGAAGAGGCTTATAAAGGGTGCCTATACATGTTGTTCCCGGTAAAGGATGCCATTACTATTAGCGGGTTACTCATAGCAACTGATGAACAGCAGATACGAGAGAAAATAAAGGCAGAAGCGCTTGATGACGAATCTATTGATGGATTCAAGGAATTTGGCAACCAGATATGTGGTGTGCTGGATGGTGTTTTCAGGAAAAACCTCCCTAACCCGATACATATAAAACAATCGCAAAATACACTCTTTAATCTTCAGAAAGCAGGGGAATTCCCGCCAGAGTTGTTGAAAGATGAATACCTTGCCCTAACCTCTAACATGTTGATTTCGGGTTTTGATAATGGGAAATTTTCCCTGTTCGTACCCAGGGTTATGGGTGAATCCTTTTATGAAGAAACTGGAGAAATACTGGAAGATGAAGAAAAGGATTACATCGGCGTTGTTCTTGTTGTAAGCCCTGTGCCTGAAGAAGTAAAGGCTGTGAAAGAATATCTGGATAAAGCGCAATACAGGGTCCTGGTTTCAAAGGATGGTATTACTGCTATAGCAACCTTGCAAAAGGAAAATGTGGACCTTATTCTTATGGATATTGAATTGCCTAAGGACAATGGAATATCTGTTTGCGAAAGAATCCGGAGGAATTTATTGACGGAAGAGATTCCCATAATAATCTGCTCATCCAGCCCCACCCATGAACAGGTTATTGATAGTATAAAGGCAGGTGCGCAAGATTTTATTGTGAAACCATTTGATGAAGAGAAACTTCTGGAAAAGATAGAAAGAAACATGTTGCGGAAATCTACAGTGGCTGTTCTAAACTAAGAAATTCATTTGTTTGCCAACAAAAGGGCTAACAATAAAGGGTTAACTGATATGAGCATAATTGAAGACCCAGAAATAGTAAGGGAATTTATCGTCGAATCAACTGACCACCTGGAAGATGTCGAATCCAAGATACTACTCCTTGAGGAAAGGTCGGACGATTTGGAGTTAATTAACGGAATATTTCGTCCTATCCACAGTATGAAGGGGAGCGCAGGATTTCTCGGGCTTAACGAGATTGCCTCCTTCAGTCATGAATTAGAAACCCTCCTCGATAATGCAAGAAAGGGAAAGACAAAGATAACCCTCGATATTGTAAGCTTACTCCTTGAATCTGTAGATATGCTTAAGAAGCTTATAGGAAATTTGTCGAAAGAAATGGAAAAGCCAAAGGGTAATGACGATGGCGAAGAAACTACCCCGTCTGAGGCGGACGCAAGCATTTCTGACGGGGTTAAGGCGTTAATGCTCAGGGTCTCAGTGTTGACGATGCATACTCCGTCAGAAGAGTGCCACGGACAAACAAGTTTGTCCGTGCCACCCTGTGAGCGAAGCCTGGAGGACGAAAGTAAAAATATTTCCCAGGCTGAGAAAGCCGCCCCCAAACTTATTGGCGAAATCCTTGTAGATAATAGGGCTGTTACACAGGAACAAGTAGACTCTGCGCTTGAACTTCAGGACAAAAAGGTTGGCGAGATACTCATTGATAAAGGTGCGACGACTCCAGATAAGGTTGATGAAGCGCTAAAAAAACAAGGAATTCTTGATAAAACATCCTCCACAACGGTTAAGGTTCATATAAACAAACTCGATAATCTTGTGAATCTTGTCGGGGAATTGGTAATTTCGCAAGCCTTAATTAAGGAGGAAGTATCATCAATCAACGGGAACGTCCTTAGCAAGAATTTAGCGCAGCTTGGCAAAATCACAAAGGAAATCCAGGACAGGGTAATGTCGCTCAGAATGGTGCCACTCAAGCCTACATTCCAGAAAATGGCAAGGCTTGTTAGAGACCTTTCAGCAAGGGTGGGGAAAAAGATACAATTGGAAATTTCTGGCGAGGATACGGAACTTGATAAAACAGTTATAGAGCAAATTGGCGACCCTCTGATACATCTCATAAGAAACTCCGTTGACCATGGAATTGAGCCTGTTTCAGAAAGAATTGCAAAGGGTAAACCAGAAATGGGTACAATTCAATTAAACGCATTCTACAAGGGTGGAAACATAATAGTTGAGATATCAGACGATGGGAGGGGGTTGCCAAAAGACAAGATACTTAAAAAGGCTGTAGAAAAAGGAATCGTTGATGAACATGTGGTTCTTGCCGATAATCAAATATACAATCTCATTTTTCTACCCGGTTTCTCCACTGCAGAAAAGATTACCGATATCTCAGGCCGTGGTGTAGGAATGGATGTAGTTAAGAAGAATATAGAGAAGCTCAGAGGCAAGATTGAAATTGATACCGTAGAAGGCTCAAGGACGAAGTTCTCTATAAGACTTCCTCTTACCCTTGCCATTATTGATGGAATGGTTGTCGAAGTAGGCAATGAGAAATTTGTTATCCCTACGCTATCAATAGAAGAATCAATTCGTCCCAGAAGAGAAGAGGTCTCTACCATCCAAAACAGGGGTGAGATAGTGAATGTCAGGGGTAACCTGCTACCCATTGTACGCTTGCACGAGCTTTACAAGATACAACCCAAAAGGGTAGACCCGTGGGATGCACTCCTTGTTATCGTTGAGGGGGAAGGGCAGCGTTTTTGCCTGCTTGTGGATGAACTTATTGGTCAGCAACAGGTGGTAATAAAGAACCTCGGCGATAAATTAAGGTCTGTGAGGGGCGTTACTGGTGGCGCCATATTGGGTGATGGAAAGGTGGCGCTAATATTGGATGTAGGCGGCGTTATGGATATTGCTCTTAATTAGTACGGAACATTTGATTTAAATATTGAAGGAGGTAATAATCATGCAAATGGCTGTAAAACAAACAACCGCAGCAAAGGATGCGTCATCTATTAAGGGGAAATTTTTAACGTTTGGGTTGTGCGGGGAAGAATACGGGTTAGAAATTCTTAAGGTAAGAGAAATCAATTGTTTGATGGATATAACAACAGTACCTCAGATGCCAGATTACATGAAGGGTGTAATAAACCTTAGAGGAAAGGTTATACCTGTAATTGACCTGAGATTAAAATTTGGCTTATCCAAAACTGAATATACAAAGGAGACGTGCATAATTGTAGTAGATGTGCAAAATACCCTTGTAGGGATTGTGGTAGATACAGTTTCTGAGGTAGTAGATGTTAACGCTGAAGAAATTGAACAAGCTCCACGCATGGGACAGCGTGTAAATACTGACTTTATCCTTGGTTTGGCAAAGATTAAGGATAGAGTAAAGATACTTCTTGCTATAGATAAGGTATTGCGGTCAGACGAACTCGAGGCCGCAGAACAGATGGCGTTTAGTCAGTCATAGTGAATCTGGTAGACAACGAACCCACCCAAAAAACGGCGGGCTTTCAGCTTTATGTTCGTTGAAAAATCAATGGTGATAAACATCGTTGTCTACCACGTCCGACGTGAAATTAATTTTTGTTCGGGGGGAAGATACATGAAACTCACAGTTGGAAAAAAAATTGGCGGAGGATTTTGTATATCAATCGTAATCCTTGCTGGTATAGGGTTTCTCGGCATAAGGAATATGGGACTTATTAACAAAAACTCCGAAAGGATGTACAACGATTGTACTGTTGCCATGAAGAGTCTTGCAGATGTCGGGTATAGCGCAAATGCCATCCGTCTCCATATTATGGATATGCTTAATACAGATGACCCGACGCAAAAGATGGAATACCAGAAAGAAATAATTGACCGCCAGAAGACCATTGATGAGGCAATCAAGGCGTATGAGACAAGCGCCTCTACCGAGGCGGAAAGAATGGCGCTAAAAGATTTTAAGGACAGGTGGCAGGTTTATATGTCTTCTGCTCAAAGCGGTATTGATAAGGCAATTGCGGCATTGGAGGCTGAAGATAC
>JACQHT010000142.1 GCA_016198835.1 Planctomycetota bacterium
GTATTACCCATGTCTATATCATACTTTACAAACTTTTGGATTTGACTTGAATGCGACTATATGTTAAAAGGAATGATAGTATGAGAGAAGTTATAAATAGACTGCCAATTATTTTTATAAAATTTGTTGCTTATATTTACTTTAAGTTATTCCATGGGATTAAGTTCTACGGTGCAGAAAATGTACCTGAAAACGGCCCCGTACTGCTTGTAGCTAATCATGTAAGCTTTTACGACCCAATTGTTGTTGGGATTGGACAGAAAAGATGGGTCAGGTTCATGACGCTTGAGGGTTATTTCCACGTTCCTGTACTTAGTACCATTATAAGATTATGCGGAGCCTTCCCTGTTAATCAATCTAAGGTAGATAAAAGAACCTTTAGCGAGGCAATAAAGACACTGAAGAAAGGAGATGTATTAGGCATCTTTCCAGAGGGTGGCAGAAGTCCAGATGGTCAAGTGCATGAGGCAAAGCCCGGGATTGCGCTCATTGCCGTCCGTGCACACGCACTGATTGTGCCTGTTACAATAACTGGCGCATTTGAGGCATGGCCAAGGACAAGGATGTTTCCTCTGCCCAAGAGGATATGCGTGCATTATCATAAGCCCATGACGCTTGATTGGGATGAATGCCAAAGGCGAAAGGGTGACCATGAGTTTTACAAGAAAATTAGCGACCAGATAATGGACAGGATTAGAGATGGCCTTCTTACAAAAAAGCGGTAGACAACGAACTATATGCCCCCCTCACCCTAACCCTCTCCCCCGAGGGGAGAAGACTGGTGAGGGGGCTGAGGTAACCGTTGCTGCCATTCAGCTCAATTCCTGTGGGGATAAGGAAAATAATCTAAAAATCGCCTGCGGGCTTATTGACCGTGCCACAGAGGTCGGGGCAAGGGTTGTGGTTCTACCAGAGATGTTTAATTGCTACACTACAATGGTAGCAATGGTGAGATGTGCAGAAAATATCAACGGCCCAACAATTAATGTTCTAAGGAAAAAAGCAAAGAAAAATAAAATAAACATAATTTGTGGCAGCATCTATGAGAAGGCAGTAGGGGCAAGTTTGAAACCTGCCCCTACCAATAAGGCTTATAACGCAAGTGTAATATTGAACTCAGAAGGCAAGATTATGCAAGTCTACAGGAAGATTCACCTGTTCGATGTAGATATTCCCGGACATGTTTCTTTTAAGGAATCGCAGGGGGTAGTGGCAGGAGACCAGATTGTTACCGTAGAAATTGAGGGGCTTCTTGCCGGTATTGCAATTTGTTATGATTTGCGATTTCCGGAGCTTTTCAGGGTTTTAGCCTTAAGAGGCGTGCAGGTTATATTCATACCCTGTGCCTTCACGGCGGCTACAGGCAGATTTCACTGGGAAGCATTGCTTAAAGCACGTGCAATAGAAAACCAGGTCTTCATTGTAGCCGCAAATCAATTTGGAACGCACCCTAACGGACTCAAAAGTTACGGCAGAAGCATGATAATTGACCCTTATGGAAGGGTATTAGCCGAAGCAGGCAACGACGGCGAAACTGTAATTACATCAACATTAGACCCTGGACTGCTGAAAAATATCAGAAAAGAAATGCCCCTGTTCCAGCACAGAAGAAAGGATTTGTACGAACTAAAGGAGTAAGTTTATTTTTTGAAAAATGTGGCATAAAACCTCGTCCCTTACCACTATTTTTTTCGTCTTGCCAGTTTCTTCGGTTTAACCTTTGGTGGAACAATTGAATCTACATGGATGGTCTCCCCTGCCATAAGCGCCTTCATCTGTGTTTGCGCCTGTGTCTTTGAGGGCAAGCCGTAGATTTTAATGAAGCCTACGGCAGCATTATGGTCAAAGGCGTCCGCACCATCGTATGTTGCAAGTGCGTGGCTGTAAAGGGAAACTGGAGACCTGCGGCCCACCACAGTGCACGACCCCTTATGCAATCTTACCCGTGCTGTCCCGGTAACGAACCGCTGACTGCTCAGCACGTATGCTACCAAATCCTGATGCAAGGCTGAGAACCAGAGCCCATTGTATATCAAATCGGCATATTGCGTTGAAACCGTCTCTTTAAACCGCAGGGCGTCCTTTGTCATCGTCATCCCTTCAATGGCTTTGTGCGCCTGATGGAGGACAACAGCGGCTGGAGCTTCATAGATTTCCCTCGACTTTATGCCCACGAGGCGATTTTCAATATGGTCAATGCGTCCGATACCATGCTTACCGGCAAGAATATTTAGCTCATGAATTAGCCCAAGCCCATCCATTTTCTCCCCATTAAGGGACACAGGAATGCCATTATCAAAACCAATTTCGATATATCTGGGTCTATCGGGAGCTTTATCAATACTGCGTGTCCATTTATAGGCATCCTCTGGCGGCTCGACCCATGGGTCCTCTAAGATGCCGCACTCAATAGCCCGTCCCCATAGATTTTCATCAACGCTGTAAGGACTCTTAATAGTTGCCTCCACAGGAATTTGATGTTCTTGTGCATATCTTATCTCCTCATCCCTTGACATCTTCCATTCACGCACAGGGGCAATAACCTGTAGTTGTGGCGACAACGCCTGAAGGGCAAGCTCGAACCTCACCTGGTCATTTCCCTTGCCTGTACAGCCGTGAGCAACAGCCTCTGCGCCTTCCTCAATAGCAGTATCCGCTAATAGTTTTGCTATCAATGGTCTTCCGAGAGCCGTTGCCAATGGATATACCCCCTCATACATTGCACCAGCCTGAAGCGCAGGAAAGATAAAGTAACGAAGGAAGGTTTCTCTTGCATCAACCACCAGCGCTTTAATTGCTCCAATTTTAAGCGCCTTCTCCTTAATAGCAGGCAAGTCCTTTACCGTACCCAAATCAATGGTAAGGGCTATTACATCCATGTCGTATTTTTCCTGCAGCCACCTTATGGCTACCGAGGTATCAAGCCCTCCTGAATACGCCAATACAACCTTTTTCCTCTTCTGCTTCATAAACGAAACCTTAAAAAAAGGCAAATCGGTAGACAACGAGGATAAACCTCGGTGTCTACCTTTTTTCAAAAAGGTTAAGCCGCCAAGGGCTATGCAACGGGGGCTGTTGCACAACTGAGAACCCCCAAAAGGTGGGAAGGATTCTCGTTTGCTTGGCGGCACATGTCAAATGAATGATAAACAATCTACCTGTATCGCCACAAATGTTATCTTTTAACTAACTGAACAATCAAATAAATGGATTTTAAACCTGTTCCTGACAGGTTCAGGAATAAGAGAGGTGTGACTCTTCCACAGTGTGAAACGCACGTTTCCCCGGACTTGCTTTTAAGGGGAAACGGCCTTTTGAAATCCGAAAACCCTATACATGAGTCATAACCACTAAAAGGTGGTTTGTCCCCCTTTAAATGTAGAGAAGTATAAAACTTGCGAAATTCTAACAACTAAAGGTTGTTTTGTCAAGGTTAAATGTATAAAAAACTTCTTAGTAAATAGAACGCTTGCTTACTCCAGAGTTGAATCAATGCCCATATTTGCCAGCGAATCGGCACGGAAATTTTCCTCCCTCGGCACATGTATCACTTCCCACTTCTGGAATTTTCTCAGCATGCCCTGCAACTCTCTATAAAGCGGAATAATATGCGAAGCCTTAACGCTATATTTGTGATGTATTTGTTTAACAACAAGTTCGCTATCAAGCTTAAAGACCACATCTTTTGCACCAAATTCTAATGCCTTTCGTGCGGCAGTAATTATAGCCTTATATTCCGCCACATTATTTGTCGTTTCCCCGATATATTCGCTTATCTCCTCTACCTCTTGCCCATCCTTATTAAGGATGACAATGCCAATTCCTGCCTTGCCGGGATTACCCCTCGAAGCGCCATCTGCATGAATTATCAGTTTTTCATATGAGGGTAAGGGCGAACAGCCGCTCGCCCCTACATTTAATAATTTTGAAAACAAATTGTCTAAACGCTCTCTTGTGACAGAATTATTTTGACTCTTGAGCGCATCAAGATTAATATTTTTGTAAATTAACTGTAACAGTTCGTAATCGGATAACTCAGGCATAGTTGTATTTTAATACGTGGGTATTACATAAACAAATAAAAAATGACCACGCTTATTTATGATGACATATTTCTCGAACACGACACAGGCTACGGTCATCCTGAAAACGCCTTGAGACTAAAGAATACAATTGCACACCTTAAGTTATCAGAAATGTGGCAAAGGTTCAGGATTGAAAAACCCAGGAAGGCTTCCTTTGATGAGATATGCTCGATACATGACGCTAACTATGTCAGGGGAATCGAGCAGATTGCACAAAGAGGAAGTGGTTGGTTAGATGCTGATACATGTATATCAGAGAAATCTTATGAGGCTGCCCTTTATGCGGCAGGCGCTCCGCTTACTGCAATTGATGGGATAATGCATGGTGAGATAACAAATGCCTTTTGCCTTGTAAGACCACCGGGTCATCATGCTACGCCTACAAGGGGTATGGGATTCTGCCTCTTTAACAACGTTGCTATTGCCGCCCGATACATCCAGAAGAAATATAACATCGAGCGTGTTCTAATTGTGGATTGGGACGTTCATCATGGAAACGGAACACAGGATGCCTTTTATGAGGACCCATCCGTACTCTACTTTTCCATGCACAGGTATCCATTTTATCCTGGTACAGGAAAACAGGACGAAACAGGTGAAGGTAAAGGCAAGGGTTTTACAATAAATATCCCATTGAGCGATGACACGGATAGAGAGGCATATATTAAAACATTTAAAGATGTAATGGGGACAAGGGCAAAGCAGTTTAATCCGCAATTCATCCTCATTTCGGCAGGGTTCGATACCTATAAGCATGACCCCATCGGTGGATTGGGTCTTGAATTAGAAGACTTCTATGAGCTGACAAAAATTGTAATAGGAGTTGCAAAGGCATGCTGCAACGGACGCGTAGTCTCCTGCCTCGAAGGCGGCTACCACCTGACAGATTTGCCAAAATGCATCGAACAACATCTTATGGCTCTGGCTGAATAAGGATAGAATTTTTCTTAACCAGTTCTCATCTTTTGCGTAACGAAGTTCATTAACCCCCCTGCCTCAATTATCTCAAGCATTTCCTTTGCGAATGGTTCAAAAGGGAATTGCTTGCCTGTTGTTAGATTAATAATCTTGCTTTTATTGAGGTCTATTTTGACCTTATCGCCTTCAGAAATCCCTTCGACGGCTTCCGGACTTTCAAAGATTGGCAAGCCAATGTTAATGGCGTTGCGGAAGAATATGCGGGCAAACGTCTTTGCTATGACGCATGATATGCCAGCAGCCTTTATTGCAATTGGGGCATGCTCCCTCGAGGAGCCACAGCCAAAATTACTGCCTGCCACAATAATATCCCCGGGTTTTGCCTTCTTAATAAACTGTGGGTCTGCATCTTCCATGCAGTGAGCGGCGAGTTCCTTTGTATCGGTGGTATTAAGGTATCTTGCAGGGATTATCTGGTCTGTGTCAACATTATCCCCGAACTTCCAGCACTTTCCATTATAGTTCATAGTTCATAGCTCATAGTTCATGGTAAAACTCCAAATCCCAAATCTCAAATTCCAATAAAATCCCAATCTCCAATATCCAAATCTTTGGTAATTGGTAACTGGAAATTAATTGGGATTTTGATATTGGGATTTGAAATTTAATCAGCTATGAGATAATATTATGCGGTTAGCAATTCCTTGACCCTGGTAA
>JACQHT010000146.1 GCA_016198835.1 Planctomycetota bacterium
GATGGCTTGCGTATAGGAATGAGCCCTGATGAAATATATGAGCTGACAAAGATTGACAGCTGGTTTCTTTACAATATCAAGCAAATTTTAGATTTGGAAGAAGAAATACGTCATCATCCGTTGCCTCCACCTGATTTACTGAGGGTGGCAAAGGAATACGGTCTTTCTGATATTCGCATTGCAGAGCTATCCAGTACAGACGAGGGGACAATCCGAAATACACGCCACAAATTCAATATTAAGCCTGTCTTTAAAAGAGTGGACACCTGTGCCGCCGAATTTAAGGCATTTACCCCTTATCTCTACTCTACCTATGAAACTGAATGTGAGGCAGAGTCTACATCCAGAAAGAAGGTAATGATATTAGGAAGCGGGCCAAACCGCATCGGTCAGGGGATTGAGTTTGACTATTGTTGTGTTCATGCTGTCATGGCGCTACGGGAGATAGGCTATGAAACCATAATGGTTAATTGCAACCCTGAAACTGTAAGCACCGATTATGATACCTCAGATAGGCTTTACTTCGAGCCGCTGACGTTTGAGGACGTTCTGGCAATAGTTGAGAAGGAGAAACCCGAAGGGGTAATCGTCCAGTTTGGAGGACAGACACCCCTTAAACTTGCGTTGCCACTCGAAAAGGAGGGTGTAAGAATCCTTGGTACAAGCCCTGATGATATTGACCGTGCGGAGGACAGAGAAAGGTTTGCCAACGTCCTACGAAAACTCGATTTGAAACAACCTGATAACGGCTGCGCAAGGTCGCTGAAAGAGGCAGAAAAGATTGCAGCCCAAATTACCTATCCTGTTCTTGTAAGGCCCTCTTACGTGCTTGGCGGACGGGCTATGGCAATTATTTATGATAAGGGTGAACTGGAAGAATACGTTCATCGTGCCGTTCGAGTTTCTCCAGAGCATCCTATCCTCATTGATAAATTCCTGCAGGATGCAATTGAAATTGACGTGGATGCAGTCTGCGACAAGAAGGATGTCTTTATTGGCGGTGTAATGGAACATATCGAGGAGGCTGGCATCCATTCTGGAGATAGCGCTTGCTCCTTACCGCCATATTCCCTGGGAAAGGACTTGATAAAAGAGATAGAGTGTCAAACGAAAACCCTTGCTCTGGAACTTAACGTGACGGGCCTTATAAACATCCAGTATGCAATAAAGAACGGCGTGGTCTATGTGCTTGAAGTAAACCCGAGGGCATCAAGGACGATACCATTTGTGAGTAAGGCTATTGGAATTCCTCTCGCCAAGATTGCCGCAAAGGTGATGGCTGGGATGATGCTGAGTGAGCTTGATGTAACCAAAAGCAGCATTAAGCATTTTGCCGTGAAAGAGGCAGTCTTTCCATTTATAAAATTCCCCGGCGTTGATACGATCCTTGGTCCAGAGATGAAGTCCACAGGAGAGGTAATGGGGCTTGATACAAACTTTGCAAGGGCATTTGCTAAATCACAGATGGCGGTTAACGGAAGCCTTCCTTTTTCTGGCACGGTCTTTTTTAGCGTAAGGGAAAAGGATAAACCACTTGCTGTGCCTGTGGCGGATAAACTTTGCAAGCTGGGCTTTAAGATTGTCGCAACGAGTGGAACTGCAGAATTTCTGAATCGGCACGATGTGCCAGCCGTTCCTGTATTAAAGGTCAAAGAAGGACGACCTCATATCGTTGACCGCATAAAGAATAACGAAATACAATTAGTTATTAATACCGTAGAGGGTAAGGAGGCACAAAAGGATTCTTATTCTATTCGCAGGACAGCGCTGGTTCACCAGATACCGTACTTCACAACCATCGCAGGGGCAAAAGCCGCAGCCGAAGCCATCGAGGCGCTCATTAATGGCGAACTTAATGTAAAGGCGCTACAGGAATATTATTAAATTACGCAGCACCAAGTTGTGTGTTGTACAACCCCCCGATAAACTCAAGGTACTCTATACGGAAGATTCTGTTATCATTTGGGAAGTCTTTATAACAAATGTTATGTCCGTACTCCGGTACTCTGAGTAAAGATATTATCAACATCAATAACTGCTCTATCTAACTGGTTTGCAAGCTTAAAGTAACTATGAAGCATATCTGCTAAGCCATGTTCTAATGAAGTGACCACAATTTGAGCTACTTCTGGCAGTTGATTTGAATAATCTTTAAGCTTTTCCCATTGCAAAGACTCAAGTCTTTCTTTAATACTGAGCATCTTTTTTGTATGTATGACTAATTCTGCGCTTACCTCATAAGCGTCCCTTAATTGGGTTACCATGCCCTTCAAAATTTCACTGACCTCGGCAGGAAGTTTTTCTAACATACTTAGAAAATCATCCCGGTAAATCAGACCCACCTCTAAATCGGTTTTTGCTACTACATTGGCAACCCGTGGGGATTTAGCAATCAATGCAAGTGCGCCAAAAACGTCACCCTTTTTAAGTGTCCTGACAGCAACCGTCTTACCAAAATAGGTTTTAAGTATCTCCGCCTCGCCTGACAGAATGATATAAACATCGTAACTTTCCGACCCCTCCTTAATGATAGTTTCCCCCTTCTTGAAATTCTTTTTTGTTAAGAACTGTTCCATTTTTTTCCCTCCTATTAAAAGTAAATTAAAGTGAAATTTCTGGCATTGTCTGATAGCTATCTACAACAAGATGTTATGACCGTGGTTCCCTAATCTGAGCAAAGAGAGTATCAATCTCACTAACAGTTTTATCTAACTGGTTCGCCATTTTTGAGAAATTATGAATCATTTCTGTTAAGCCTCGCCGTATCGAGATAATCGTAGATTGAACAATTTCCGGCGATTGAGTAAAATATTCTTTACGCTTATCCTTGTTCAAGGATTTCATTTTTTCTTTAATATTCTGCATCTTTTTCGTATTGACGGCTAATTCAGCACTTACCTCATAAGATGCCCTTAGTTGAGCCACCATGCTATTCAACATAGTATAGACATCTGGAGGAAGTTTTTCTAAAATGCTTAAAAAGTCCTCCCGGTACATCATTCCTAACTCTAAATCAGTCTTTGCTATTATTGTGGCAAACCTGGGAGATTTCGTAATCAATCCACTTGCACCAAAGACATCCCCCTTTTTAAACGTCCTGATACCGATCGGCTCCCCAAGATAACTTTTAACTAACTCGGCCTCTCCAGAGAGGATGACATAAACATCGTAACTTTCCGCACCCTCCAAAAGAACAGGTTCACCCCTTTTGAACACTTTTTTTGTTAACTGCTCTTCCAATTTTTCCTCCCTTCTTGTTAAACTTTAACCGCCTCCATTTTTAACCCAATTTCTTTATCTGTTAAATAACAGGCGGGGTCAGCCGCCCACATATCGCCATAATATGCTTCTGCCCTTGCCCTGAAGTTGCCACCACAGATATTCAGCCACTTGCATTTTGCACAGCGTCCTTTGAGATATGGCTTTTTATCCTTGAGTTTCGCCATAAGTTCATTAGACGTGTCTGTCCATATTTCACTAAACCGTCTCTGTCGAACGTTTCCAAAGGTATATTGCCGCCAGAATTGGTCTGCATGAACGGAACCGTCCCAGCTTATGCACGCAATGCCCTTGCCAGAACTATTCCCCTCATTCATCATAAGTAGTTCATAAACTTCCTTTGCACGCTCTGGGTCTTCCTTAAGCAGTCTTAAATACACGTACGGACCATCGGCATGATTATCTACCGTCAAGACCTCCAATTTCTTCCCTCTATTATGGAAATCCTTAGTCTTGTCCATGATGAGGTCAACAACCTGGCGAGTCTCCTCATGAGACAAATCCTCATCAATTAATTTGGACCCCCTTCCGGAATAGACAAGGTGGTAAAAACAGACCCTCGGGATACCTTCCTCCTCTATCAAATCAAAGATTGCGGGAATATCCTTTGCGTTTCTCTTATTTATAGTGAACCGCAGTCCGACCTTTATCCCAACCCGTTGGCAGTTCCTTATGCCCTGAAGGGCTGCGTCAAACGCCCCAATTACACCTCTGAAGCGGTCGTTGGTTTCCTTGATTCCATCAAGGCTTATGCCCACATATGAAAGGCCTATATTTTTTAATGCACTGGCTTTTTCTTCTGAAATCAATGTGCCGTTGGTGCTAATAACAGCTCGCAAGCCCTTGTCTTTGGCATAAGCTATTAATTCAAGCAAATCAGGCCTCATTATTGGCTCGCCGCCAGAGAAGAGAATAACTGGTGCCCCAAACTCAGCCAGGTCGTCAAGCATTGCCTTTGCCTCTTTCGTTGTCAGCTCATCGGGATACTCAATGTCCTTTGATTGAGAATAACAATGGATGCACTTTAAATTGCATCTCTGCCCAACGCTCCAGACCACTACAGGCTTTTTATCACTGGAAAACTGAAGCAAGTGAGAAGGTAGTTTCTTTGATTCCCTTCCGTACCGTAACGCATCTGAAGGTTCCACCGTACCACAGTATAATTTTGAAATTCCTATCACTATTTACATCCCTTCTGTAAAGTCGTAGGGGCAATTCATGAATTACCCCTACGATGCGCAACTCTGTATTTATTGTTTTTTCCCGAAAGCATAGAGCTTGTAATCTGTGCATCCAATGTAAATACTCCCTTCAAGACCAATGGATGGAGAGGAAAGAATAGGGTCAAATGTATTATAACTCCATTTAATAGTTCCATCAGGATTAAATGCGTATAAATTTCCATTCCATGAGCCTATATAAATAGTGCCATCAGCGTCAATGGTTGCAGATGAAGAAATGGAATCCCCTGTTGGATAGCTCCATTTGAGCTTACCGTCACTGCTCAGGGCGTAAAGCTTGCCATCCTTGGCGCCAAAATATATTGTACCATCTGAGGCTAAAGAAGGCGAACTATGAATCCAGCCCTCGACATTGTAGCTCCATTTTAGCGTGCCGTCAGGGTTAATAGCATAGAGTTTTCCGTCATTAGCACCTGCGTAGATTGTGCCATCGTTACCTACAGATGGGGAAGAATCAACCTTGGCTTCTGTAGAAAATTGCCATTTCTGGCTACCGTCAGGATTAATAGCATGGATGGCATTACCTTCTGTACCAATATAGATTGTCCCATCTGAAGAAATAGCAGGAGAAGATGAAAGTATCGGGCCATTGGCCTTAAAGCTCCATTTAAGGGCACCATCCTGTTGGATGGCATAAACCTTTCCATCGAGCGAACCGAAATAAATTGTGCCATCCGAGGCAATAGCTGGGGATGAATGAATTTGGTCGCCAGCCTTTAGCTGCCATTTCAGTGTACCATCAGGCTTAATGGCATAAAATTTTTTATTAGTAGAGCCGACATAAATAGTACCGTCTTTCCCAATAGCAATGGATGATACGATAGAGGCGCTTGTCTGGTATATCCATTTATTGGTGCCGTTGGGTCTTATTGCATAGATTGTTCCGTCAGAGGAACCAGTATATATAGTACCATCCGCATCTATAGCAGGTGAAGCCCAGATTTCGCCGCCTGTACGGTATTTCCATTTAAGGTCGTTTGTCTGTGGTCCTACATGCGGGCTTCTGCCAGTATGCTGTAAATCATGGTGGAACATTGGAGCTGGATTCTCAGAAGGCTGAGCCACAACAGGGTCAGCCGTTAAACCTGCGGAGGTTAAAAAAATAAATAAGAAAACGGCGCTTACCCCGTTAAAAACCCTGCCTGTAACGAGGCTTGCTTCTGTAAAAAAAGCCAATGGCCTCATTTTAAAGCTTTTAATAGGGGTTACAATACTACCATGAAACGTTTTTAGTCTGCCAAACATATTACACTCCCTTTTTTTATGCCAAAATTCATAAACCATTGCAATTTGAAATGCTTCGCCAGTGTAGCGCATACGACCTGTGCTACCTGCGATAGCCGGGACATAGATTAAATATATGGGCGGATTCTATAAATGTCAATGAAATTTTCATGTGATAGCATTTTGACATGGTCTTAAATGGGCAGATTATGTCCTTACTTAATCGAATATAGTCAACTGGATTTCTCTATCTATTAGAAATATTAGTTAATTATAACAATAAACTACTTATTCTGGAATAATTAATACCACTCCTTGTGATAAGGCATTTGGGTTTGGAATGGTGTTCTTGTTTGCATCGTAAATCTTCTTCCATTCAGCTTCGTTGTTGTAATACTGCCTGGCAAGTTTAAAGAGGGTATCTCCCTTTTGGACCGTATGTGTGCGGTTACTGGTTTCTTTTGGAGTAACAGGTGCCTGTATCAGTGGCGAAGGAAGACGCTCTACTGCCGTTGGTTTTTCAGCCGGGTGCCCGCTTGCGGGTGCGCTGACTTGCGGGATAACTATTTCCTGCCCCACATAAAGGGCATTTCGATGTGGAATCTTGCCAGCGTTTGCATTATAAATTAATGTCCACTTTGCCTCGTCACCATAATATTGTTTTGCCAATTTTGCAAGTGTATCGTTTGCCTTAACCTTATAGACAGCGTTTTCCCCTGCATAAATAGCTGCCTCTGGCTCTTTAGCTTCGGCAGGGGCAGGCTTCGTGGCTGGTGTTATTTCTTCAATAACGGCTGTTGGAGGTTGCTCCACTTCCTCCCACTCGCCTTCGACTACTTCCTCCTCCTCCTCTCCTTCCTCCTTTTGAACATCAGCCTGAACAGGTGTGACTGGAACGGCTTCCTCCGGTCTTTCTTCTGGTAATTCTGCAATTTCAGGCAGAGGTTGCTGTGTCAATGTACCCAAATCAGGGGCTTCGTTTTCGGGTTGCTTTCCCTCGTATGTGTGTGAAAGTGGTATTGTAGGTTCTTTAACCCCTGTCCTTGTACTTATAAAGACTCCTATTATAATGGCTAACACAACCCCTATTATTATCCCTATCTCCGTATCTCTTCTCATTTTTTTATATTCCTCTCTTACCTTTTAACCTATTAAAAGAATTGTAAATTTAAAATTTCAAATTTATTGACTTTTTCCCGGAATCACCTCCTTTGTATTACTTTTTCCTCCACCATTCTAAGATTGGGGCGGCTATAAAGATGGTTGAATAAGACCCGGTAATTGTTCCCACTACCATGACAAAGGCAAATCCATGTATTACAGAACCTCCCAGAAGATAAAGGGCAAGGACTACACCCAAAACTGTCGAAGAGGTAAGTATTGTTCTACTTAAGGTTTGGTTGATACTTGTGTTAATCAAGGCGGGGGTAAGGTTCGCCTGCTTGCCACCCATATTTTCTCTGATTCGGTCAAAAATAACTATTGTATCATTAATCGAATACCCTACTAACGTTAAGAAAGCTGCAACCATTGAGAGGTTTATTTTTACATCGCCGAATATGTTGCTGTAGTGGTCGGCTATTGCAACTGCTCCAGCCGTAATAAGGACGTCGTGGATTAAGGCAATTACGGCAGCGACTCCAAACTTTAATTGGCCAAAACGTATCCAAACGTAGATGATTATGGCAAGCCATGAGAATATAATAGCTACTATAGCCCTGTTCTTCATCTCACCAGCAACCGTTGAACCAATACTTACAACCCTTTTTAGCGGTTGTGGCGCTGTAAGCGCCTTAGTAATATCATCCTTCATTTTTTCCACTTCGGATGGATTAACATTTATCTTGAGCGTCTGATAAAGTGTGTCTTCTTTAAGTTCTTCTAATAACATATTTAAGTAACCAGCCTGGCTAAGGGCATGCTCAATCCTTTCTTTTTGCATTGGCGGGTTCAGCTCTATCTTAAACACTAACTCTGTGCTTTTCTCGACTGGATTGTTATGAACTTCTTTAACCTCGGAAGTAGATGCCACATTGTGGGTAGCGTTTTCATTTGCAGGCACAATATTAACGGTAACTGTTTCGCTGTAAAGGTTATCCTTGAAGATTTTGGCTATATCCTCCTGGATTTTTTCTTGAATCTTTCCAGTTCTAAGTGGATTCACGTTAACCACGTAGGTTTCAGAAGGAAGATTAAGGGCTACGTTATGGCTAACGATTCCATCGAGGTGTCTATTTTTCAGTAATCCTATTAATGCCACCTCTTCAATGGGTTCTTTTAATTCTACATGAATAGAGTTACTGCCGATATTTGAAATGGACGGAATCGTTAAGGTCTTTGCCATCTTTTGCTTTATAGATTGCAGGGCATCTCCAGTTCCTCCGATTTGAAACCTTGTGGTTAGCGCCCGTCTCGTTTCTGTCTCCCTTGTTTCAATAGTAACATCGCCAAAGCCAGCTTTAGCGAATTCCAGTCTTAAGAGGGTGGGGTCTATTGCTCTGTTCAGGTCTAAATCGAGGGATGAATGGGACACGTACTGTCGTTCTTTTGGAGCCGCTTCTGAGGTTGGTAGGGTCTCTTTAATATCGCCAAAGGACAATTCAACCTGATAGGATGCTATATGGTCCTTAAGTCCATCAGTAATCTTTGTGAGGATATTATGCCGCACCTTCTCATCAGCAATGCCTGGAATGACAAATTCGTAAAACTTAGTGCTACTGCCTACAGGGATAATAGAGACGATGTCTTCGTCTCCGTATCCAGCATCTGTTAGATACTTGCTTAACACGGCCTCTTCAACGGGTGTATTTAACTTAAGCTCGATTGAAGTCTTATCTGCGAATCTTGCCTCGCCGTATTGACGTTCCCTTTCGAGTATCCTTTTGAAATCGCTTAGGAATTTATCTTTTACTTGCTCGTTAGTTAATTCCTTTATGCGAATTCCAAATTCCGAGGCGTCTGTAGCGGCTTGAACGAGGGATTCAGTTGACCAGATACCCTGCACCTCTGCATGGTCATATCCAACGTCTGCCATGGCTGTTCTAACGAACCCTGCTGGCGTTGGGCGATTGAGTTGGAGATGCACGAGCGTGCCGCCTGTGAAATCAATATCATATTTGTCCTTTCCTCTTATTGCAAATGCCACCATGCCAGCTATTATTAATGTGCACGAGAGCGGGATAAAGAAGCGGCGATAATGTGTAAACTGGGCTGCGGGTTCTTTAAGGAAAAGTAGCATTGAGAAGCTCTTTGTCCATTCCCTATCAATAGTGTATTCATAGATTGTCCTTGTGACAAAGATTGCCGTAAACATGTTTATAATAAGACCAAGGATTAGTACCCATGCGAAACCCTTCACAGGTCCCGTTCCAACGGCAGCCAATATGACGCCTGTAATAAGCGTTGTCAGGTTTGAGTCAAAGATTGTTGTAAATGCCCTCTCATAACCAGCCTTAACAGCCAGTTTAATAGGTTTTCCTTTACCCTTTTCCTCCCTGATTCTTTCAAAAATAAGCACATTGGCATCAACAGCCATTCCAATAGTTAATACAAGACCAGCTATGCCGGGGAGGGTAAGCGTTGCGTTTATAAGTGCCATTGCACCAAAGATGAAAAATATGTTTAAAAGGAGGGCAAAATTTGCCACCCAACCAACGCCCAAATAGTAGATGCCGATAAATAGCACTACAAAGGTGCTACCCACCCAGCCAGCTAACAAACCTTTTCTGATAGAGTCGCTCCCAAGGCTGGGACCTACGGTTGTTTCCATCTCAAGTTCCAAATCGGCAGGTAAGCTTCCTGCACGAAGGACTGCCAGAAGGTCGTTGACCTTTTCCTGGGTAAAATTGCCTTCTACGATGCCAACCCCAGGTATGCGGGATTTAATTATCGGCGCTGTGTAGAGGACATTATCGAGGATAATAGCAAGTGGTTTCCCAATGTTCCGTTCTGTTAGATGTCCAAACTGGTTTTTTCCCACTGCATCGAATTCAAATCCTACCGCTGGGTACAACCCTCTGCTATCTCGTGTAGAATAGACCCTCGAGAGATGTTCTCCTGTTATTTCTACCTTATTACGAACTAATTCCCAGTTTCCGGATTCATCTACCACGCCACTTTTCTTGCCAATCCAATGCTTGTAATATCCGGGCACTTGTTTGTCCTTCAAGGCATCCTGATACTCTATGCTATCTCTTGTGGCGCATAGCCTGAACTCAAGTTTGCCAAGGCTTACAAGGCGTTGCTTCATGCGCTCAATTTCTTCTTTAGTTGCGCCGGGGACCTGAATAAGTATCCTGTGGCTTCCTTGTTCTTGAATTCTGTATTCTTTTACCCCTTGCGGGTCAATTCTCTTTTCAAGTACATCTATAATCTCTCCTGTTATACCTGGACGGTCTTCGCCGGAAGCTACTCTAACCCTGTAAAGAAGTTCTGAGCCACCCTTTAAATCGAGGCCAAGTTTTATGCGCCCTTTGGCAATGTGTTCAATAATCTTTTCTCTTGTCTTTGTGCCGTCATCCTTTGTTTCTTCTTTTAAAATGGTTTCCCTTACGGTGCGTTCTCCGGGAAAGAACCTTAGCCACGATTGCTCAAGCACTTCTTGCTGAACGACCTCACCTCCGACCTCTTTGACCTTTTCTCTTTTTATTATATTATCCGATGGTGGACAAACAGCCCATAGCGATGCAGCAATCGTTACAATGATAATAATCGTTCTCCACCTTAAACCCATTAGCATATAATCTTTTCTCCCTTCACGCCATTCAAAATCAGCCATGTGTGGGCATATTGCAATACGCCCCTACTTTTCTTCTTCCTCTTCGTCTTTTGATTCAATTATGGTAGAAATTGCAGATTTGTCAATCCTTAATTTAACATCCTTTGCATCATCGACACGCACGAGAAGTTCATTTTCTTTGACGGAGACAACCACCCCATGAATTCCACCCGCCGTAACAACGCGGTCGTTTTTCTTTACCCGTGAGAGCATATCCTTGCGGTCTCTTTCCTTTTTTCTCTGAGGCCTGAGGATTAAAAAATACATTATAACAAACATGAGCCCGAAAAGAAGTATTAAAGGCCAACCACCACTCCCTTGAGTTCCCTTGGACGTTGCCTGAGCTAAAAAGTTTATCATGACGATATTTCTCCTTTTCTTATTTGCATGCCATATTGTAGACAACAAACTTTACACCTGCCCTGAATTCATTTCAGGATTCATTGAATTCAACGAGGTGAAACCTCTTTGTCTACCGTCTCTGACAGGTTAGAAATAAAACCAGCTTTAAAGTCCTTGAAACTGCCGTTAAGAATAGCTTGCCTTGCCTGCCGCACCATGTCAATAAAAAAATAAATATTATGCAGGGATAACAAAGAAAGCCCCAAAATCTCATCGGCATTAAAAAGGTGTCTAATGTACGCCCTTGAAAAGCGCTGGCATGTGTAACACCCGCATCGTTCATCAAGCGGACTGGCATCATCCTTGTAGCGACTATTGCGAATCTTAATCTTCCCTCTGCTGGTGAACGCCCATCCGTTCCTTCCGTTTCTTGTAGGTATAACACAGTCAAACATATCCACTCCATATTCGATTGCATTGAGTATATCCTCTGGCATACCAACGCCCATTAGATACCTGGGTTTATTGGCGGGAAGCTGGTCAACTGTGTAATTAAGCACCTCATTCATCAGGTATTTACCTTCGCCTACGCTGAGACCTCCAATGGCGTAACCATCAAAATCCATTTCCACCAATTGTTCAACACACTTGCTGCGAAGTTCCTTGAAAACACTGCCTTGAATTATACCGAAAAGCGCCTGCTCTGGATTTTTGCGGGCATCAAGGCATCGCTTAGCCCATGTAACGGTTCGAAGCATCGCACGCTCTGCTCTATCCCGTTCACACGGATACGGCACGCATTCGTCAAACGCTGTTATAATATCTGCTCCGAGTGCGTTCTGTATCTCAATTGACCTCTCCGGGCTTAAGGATACACGAGTGCCGCATACAGGAGACTGAAATTCAACCCCTTTATCAGAAATCTTTGTTAGGTCTGAAAGGGAAAAGACCTGAAATCCACCGCTATCGGTCAGTATCGGGCCATCCCAGCCCATAAACCGATGGAGTCCACCGAGTTTCTTTATTACTTCTTCACCTGGCCTGAGGCTCAGATGATAGGTATTACAAAGAAGTATTTTTACGCCTACATCCTCGAGCTGTTTTGGGGTTAAGGTTTTTACTGTCGCCTGCGTGCCAACAGGCATAAATACTGGAGTCGGGATTATCCCCCTATTGGTTTTAATTTCTCCACATCTTGCCCTCGAATCCCCCCGCTTCATGCAGGTCAGTCTAAACTGCATTAATATATTTTCTTTATCTCTATTTCGGGATAGTAGTATTTAAGTATTTCAAGCCATTTATATCCCTTTTCAGCCATGCCCTGGGCGCCGTATTGGCAAAGCCCGACCCCGTGCCCCCAGCCTTTTCCTGTGAATTTGATGGCATGCCCTTTAATCTCGGTATTGAAAGCGGTACTGCGCACGTTCTCAGACCCTATCAGGAGGCGAAATGCGTTTGCGTTCATTTCCTCTGTTCCTCCTGCATAGCATATCTGTACCATAGAACTGTGATTTCCCGGTCCAATGCCAACAGGCTGGATTGCATAGATATTTGCAATACCGGGATTTATAGACTTAAGTTTTCTTTCTAACGATGTTTTGTCTATTTCCGTCTGCCAGTTATAATACTTTGAGGTGTTGCAAAAGCCACACTTTATACCACGGAGTGGTGGTATGCTATCCTGGTGGAATATAAGATTTGCATCCTCTGTACGGCCTCCGCAAGTACTGTGAAAATAAGCAGGAAACACCTGGTCATTGTAAAGCATCACTATACCCCTCGTTTCGTCTACAATAATATTTAATTCCCTCTTTTCTTTTTTTAGCCCTTGATATGCAAGGCTAAGACCATCTGTATGATAGGTGGCATCTGCATGTTTCTTTCTCTGATATACAGCAAACGTCCTTGCCGTAACTGCTTGGGCGCGTAATGCCTCAGGACTCCAGTCGTAAGGCATTTCGCTGCCTATAACCCCTGCAATATAACTTTCAATATCAGTTAACTCAATAATAGAGAATTTACCAATGCCTTTGCCCTGGTCAACATCCGGAAGCAGGAGAAGATTCCCGTAGTAGCGAACCCCGTTTAATTCAATTGCACCATTACTTTGTGCAACTACCTGTATCTGTTCAGAACCAAGTAACTTCCCACCGACTGAGAATTCTCCGTTATTATAACGTAACAATTGTTCAGGCAAGATGTTTCCTTCGACAAGGATAGTATTGCCCTGAGTAAATTTATAAGGAGAATAGATAGCAAGGAGCGCCTCATTAATGTTTCTGAGCAGCAGTACCTTGATGTCCTCTGCAAAACGTTCTTCAATATGTTTTTTGTCCGCCTTAGGCGGATGCTCTTCTCTGGAAATGGGTGTCTCCCAGCACGAGACTGTTAATGTGTTTAACATAGCGAAAATCACTAAATAAAGAATTGCCCTTTTCTTGTTCAACGTTGTTTTCAACAACAACATCTTTCCGACCCGCCTAAGGCGGGGTCTTCTTTTTCAGCAGCGTCTTTTTTGTATAAGAACCTTGTTGTGTCTTTATATCTTTCATACTCGCTGAAGATACACCCGCAATAGGATTGCTGGTACAGCATCTTCTTTTTGGCAATCTCATGGCTTTTTTGCGAGAGATGACGATAATCCCGGTACTCAAATCTAATATCATATCGTGCCGCGGCTTCTTCGCAAATTGTTCTCACTTGTTCATGATTCTGGTGTATACTGAAAAGAAGCGTAGAACTAAAAGAGCTAAAACCGTTTTCTTTTGCATAACGTGCAGTTTCTGTCGTTCGCAGGATATAACAATCCTTGCATCTGTTTGGTTCCTCGAAATTCACATTTTTTAAATAATCTCTGAGACCGTAATCTTCACAGTATATTATCTGAATGGAGTCACTTTCCTGAAAGACACGCAATGCTTTTAACCTCCGCCGAAATTCAAGAAGCGGATGGATGTTAGGATTATAAAAGTACCCAGTTACCTCTATGCCCTCCTGGCGAAACGCTTCCAGTGGAGCGCATAAACAACATGCACAGCAAACGTGTAGCAATAAATCTCTACTAACAGCATGCACCATAATAAACCAGCTTAGAACAAACTTTCCTGCTGACTTAATGCTTCTTTGATGCCCAGGTGTTGATACGCCTGGGGCGTAACCCTGCGACCTCTGGGTGTTAAACTGAGATAACCGCTCTGGATAAGAAACGGTTCGTAGACCTCTTCAATCGTCTCCTTTTCCTCGCCGACTGATACGGCTATCGTTTTAACTCCTACGGGTCCACCGCCGTGCCTTATAATAGTATCTAATATCCTTCTGTCCATTGCGCCGAGGCCGTTTTCATCCACACCAAGCATCTTTAAGCCACGCTGAGCAACTTCTTCGGTAATGACGTTTTGGCCTTTTACCTGAGCAACGTCTCTTACACGTCGCAAGAATCTGTTAGCAACCCTGGGGGTTCCTCTGGAGCGCCTTGCAATAACTTCAGTTGCCTTTTCATCAATCTTAATATCGAGAAGCCTTGCAGAGTTTTGGATTATCTTAAAAAGGTCAGTCCATGGATAAAATTCGAGCCTTTCCATGACCCCGAACCTTGCACGGAGGGGGGCAGTAAGCAAGCCTTCCCGCGTTGTAGCGCCGATGAGGGTAAACCTTGGCAGGTTAATCTTCAACGAACGTGCTTTTGGTCCCTGGTCAATCATTATATCTATGGTATAATCCTCCATTGCGGAATATAAGTATTCCTCAACGGTTCTTGGTAAACGATGGATTTCGTCAATAAAAAGCACCTCTCCTGCCTGCAGGTTAGTGAGGATTCCTGCCAGGTCTCCCGGTCTTTCAAGCACAGGACCAGATGTACTTTTTATTGACACGCCAATCTCAGTGGCAATAATATAGGATAATGTGGTTTTCCCAAGTCCTGGAGGTCCTGAGAATAATATATGGTCTAAGGACTCCCCCCTTTTTTTTGCAGCCTCGATGTATATGCGAAGATTTTCTTTTACCTGTTCCTGGCCAATAAAATCACGTAACTGATGGGGGCGGAGCGTTGCCTCAAAGCTAACATCTTCTATTAAGCTCTTTGTTGTAAATATATCCTCCCGCCCGGAAGATGGCGGGTTTTCAACTTCTTTTGACAACTTTTGCTGTCTCCTGTGCTTAGTTACACACCTTAAGTATGTTTTAAAGACTCTTTAATCAGTGCTTCTACCCCCGCAGATGAACCGAGTTTACTCAGAGCGTTGCTAACCGCCTTCTCGGCATGAGGTCGTGAATACCCCAGAGAGACCAGGGCTGTGATGGCATCGGATATTAACCCTTGAGTTTTTAACTCTTGTGGCGACGGTGTGTGAATAGGAAAGTTCGTCCTCATCACTTCCTTTAGCTCAAGGATTATTCTCTCCGCAGTTTTCCTACCGATACCCTTTATCCTCTCAAGAGCTTTTGAATCGCCATTTAGAATCATCTCCCTGAAGTCTCTTACAGAACTGCCGGAAAGGATTGTCAAGGCAGTACTGGGACCAATCCCACTTATAGAGAGAAGGAGTTCAAACAATTCACGCTCCTCTGTGGATGCGAAGCCGAAAAGCTTTATATGGTCATCTTTGATTACCATTCGGGTTAGGAGTTTAACCTCGCCATGGTCTGGAACCTTCTCAAAGGTGGAAAGTGGGACGTGTAATTTGTAGCCAATCCCTTCGGCTTCGAGTACCAGTTGGGTGGGAGACCTGCTAATCATCCTACCACGGATATATTCAAGCATTAGTATAAATAAAGGGAATAGGCGATAGGCAAAACAATTGAAGATTGAAAATTGGAAATCTTAAATTTTAAATTTCCAATTTTCAATGGCGCTGATTGGTACTAATCCATATTCCCTATTTCCCATTCCCTATTCCCTATTGGCTATTGGCTACTCTTCCTGGGTCCTGAGACTCAATTCGTAACTACTAAGCCTTTCTTTAATTTGCTTCAAATAAGTTCTTTTAAAGCTCTTATAGCTTATGAGTTCTATTTCGGTTTTTTCCACAAGTGCGCCTATTGTCCCGATGCCTATTTTTCCAAGTGCCTTCAGACAGGGTGTGGAAAGCTTCAGTTTCGATACAGGTTCATTCAATAAGTTTCCTTCTTCCCCCATTTCAACAGGGGTCAGTAGTCCGCCTGAGGCGGATTTCTGCTCTTCTTCAAGGGCTTGTCCCAGACGTAAGCCCTTTTGTGTAAGGATTTCCTTTATTTCAGTTAATGAGGTCTCACCAAAATTCTTGAAAGAGAGCAGTTCAGCTTCTGTTACCTTTGTCAGGTCCCCCAGGGTCTTGATGTTCATTCTTTCGAGACAATTCTTACTGCGTACTGAGAGTTCAAAATCAGAAATTGGGATATTAAGCACCATGCTTTCTCTGTCATGTTCTTTTAGTAATTCCTCATCGTAGTGCATCGTAAGGGAATCTCTTGCATCCTTCAGGAATAACCTCGCTCTTTCGTGATTTGGGTCAGCACCCAAAACTGTTTCGAAGCACTGGGTAGCCTTTTCGTAATCGCCACGGTCTTCATACAGGGTTCCAAGATTAATCAGTGCATTTGTATGGGTGGGCATAGATTGGATGCACTTCTCATAATACTCAATAGCTTTTTCGTCTTCACCGTCAAGGTCGCAGTTATAAGCGAGGCGGAAAAGTGTATTTTGGTGCTGAGGGTCTAATTGTAGCGCACGTTCATAGTGTGCAATAGCATCCTGATATTCGCCAATATTATCAAGGCAACGTGCCCATTCGGAGTGCAAATCTGCATTATTGTCGTTGGCTTTTGAAAGGTGCTGGATTATCTTAAGCGCCTTTTGTGCGTCACCTGATTCTCTCGTTGCCTCTGCTACGGCAAGCTGTACGTCAACCTCTTCAGCGTCGCTTCGCTGCGCCTTCTCAAAGCACTCAAGCGCCTTTTTATATTTGCCTTTTTCCTGGTAACACTTACCCAGGTAGTAAAGGCCAATCTTTCGGGTCTCAACTGCAGCGAGTACATTTATTGCTTCGTCAATTCTACCTAAAATCCAGAGGCATATCCCAAGTCTCAGTGAATCGTCTCTTATTTTTACGCTATCGTGTTCTTTGTTTATAGACGAATAAAGCATCTCGACTTTTTCTTTCAACTTTTCTCTTGCTTCGTTTGAGCTATAAATGTTTTTTCTCAATGTTAGAACACTATCTCTTGTAATTTCTTCGGCTTCTAAGATATTATTAATATTCGGTTCTGCTAACTTTGTTGTCATTAAAATACTCCATTAAATATTATTTGTTTAAACTATTTCCTCAGGGTTTTTTAGCTTAATTGGTTTTCCCGTATTGTAATATAGCAAAAATGCGTTAAAATTCAACTAAAATTTATAATTTAAAAAACTACTTGTACTGATTTAAAAGGTGGAATATAATCTGGAGCAGTAATGCCCTACTTAAGCCGTTGTCAATACTATCAATTTGGAGCTTTTTTTAAAGTGAAAGATTGGTTATAATAGCCATGGGTGAATTAACAAGGAGGCACCAAATATATGTGTAGAATAATAAGTATCCTATTTATTTCATTTTTGTTTTTTGTTCCCTATAATCATGCTCATGCGGTATGGTTAAATTTAACGGAGGAGCAAACTAAGCAGGCGGTGGAGTATGGTAAGGCTAATAAAAATACGAACGTGCTCGAGTTTTTTGATGAATGGGTGGTGGTTAGAGAAGAATCAGGTATTGAAAGAGTAGGCATTAATACAAAGTTTAGTATCGTTGCCTTTGTGGCAAGGGAGGCGGCAATTCAAAACAAGGAATTAACCCCCAAAGAGATAGAGGAAAAAACGGCAGCGGTTAATGGTCTCCTTTCCTTTCAAGCTGTTCTATATGGTCCATCAGCCGATTTTGCAAAATACCTTGACGTTGCACTCGAATACAAGGGTCAATACATCCTTCCTGTGCGCAAGCATAATCAACAGCGCGCCCAACCGAGAGGATGGTGGCCTGGCAAACCACCACTCTTTTGTGCTATATGCGAGTATGACTTTCCTGACTACTTTGTTGACCCACGCCATATCGTTACCCTTGTGATTCTCAGTGAATTTGAGCCTGACAGGCGGTTTGTATTTGACCTCTCAAGGATGCGATAAAATTTTTTATGTAAGGGGGCAAATGGAATATTTACTTATTGGGCTTTTGATAATAGTATTGGGAGTCGTTATCTGGAGTAGTTTAAAGCCGAAAACAGATAACTATCTCAATTTACTTTTGCAACAACAACTGCTTTCACTTCAAGAGCAGTTTAAAAATATCCTCAACGGGAGTACCCAGCAAACTAATCAGTCCATCCTTTTATTGCAACAGCAGATTGATTCCTTGCGTAACCGGGTCGGTGAGAGTCTCGACGGGGGGTTCCAACTTATTAATCAGGCCGTAGGAGATGTGCGGATTCGTCTTGCAGAGCAGGTGGAAGCCAGTAAAAGAATATACGAGATAGGGAAGGATATTTCTGGTCTTCAGGAAATCCTTCGTCCACCAAAGATGCGGGGCGGTCTTGGTGAACTATTCCTTGGGGATTTGCTTGCGCAGATACTTCCTGTGGACCATTTCACACCCCAGTACACCTTCAAGAGTGGTGAACGCGTAGATGCCGTGATTCGCCTTGGACAGGGGTTGGTCTCTGTAGATGCAAAATTTCCCCTTGAAAACTTCAAGAAGCTCATTGATGCTAAGGATGAAAACGAGAAAAGGACATTTCGTAAGCAATTTATTAAAGATGTAAAAATTCATATAGATAGTATAGCACAAAAATACATCCTGCCCGATGAAGATACGTTTGAATTCGCCTTGATGTATATTCCGGCAGAGAATGTCTATTATGAAATGATTATTAAGGATGCCTCTTCAGGCGAGGAGAAAAGCATAAGCGATTATGCCATTAGTAAGAGGGTAATTCCTGTATCTCCAAACAGCTTTTATGCATATTTACAATCCATATTGCTGGGGCTTAAAGGCATGAGGATAGAGCGTGGGGCGCTGGAGATAATCCGTAATCTGACAAGGCTGCGGGACGACTTCTCAAAGTTTTTAAAAGAATTTGATACCCTCGGTACGCATTTGAGCAACGCTAAGGCAAAATACGAAAGTGCAGAAAAATGCCTGGATAAGTTTGAGAGCAAACTAACCCAGGTTGAATCCGCAGAACTCCCGCAAATACTTGAGGGCCCAAAAACAACGTAGCGCTAATTTATTGAATGATGGAAGGAAATGTAATGATTGATACTAATAACATACCACCCTCATTAAGGAAAAAGGGATTAAGAGAAAAGCTCCTTAAAATCTGTGAAGAAAATGATGTGGTTTTTATGGCTATATTTGGCTCTTTTGTCAGAGGTGAACAAAGAAAAAGAAGCGATGTTGACCTGGTGATAAAATTTAGAAAAGGTAGTAGAAAATCCTTATTAGATTTAGTTGAATTACAATATAAACTTCGGGGCGCCTTCAAAAGGAAAGTTGATATTGGTGAAATAGAAGCTCTGAAAAAAATGCAAGAAACGAGATTCTGAAATCTATGAAGGTAATTTATGCGGAAGGATATCGTAGGGGCGTATTGCAATACGCCCCTACAATTTAAATGCGTGTATGGGAAGTAACTCAAAAGGATATTCCTGAACTTAAAAAACAAATGTCTTCCGTATTGAAAGCGTTAGAAAATGTTTGACAACAAATACGGTTTTGAGAGTGAAGTGAGGATAAAATGAAACTTCTGAGACCAAGAAAAGAGATAGAGCGTATTCTACCACGGATAAGAGAAATCGTTGAAAAAATTTATGGTAACCGTCTTATAGATGTTTTTCTCTATGGTTCTTTTGCAAGAAATAGGGCAACAAAGGAATCGGACATAGATATTGCAGTCTTGCTTAAAGGAAAAGTGGATAAGGTAAAGGAATTAGATCGGCTCTGTGATGCATTATATGACCTGGAACTCGAAAGCGGTGAGTTAATTTCTGTAAATCCTTTATCTGAGGAAGAAATTGAAGATCTGGAATGGCCCCTACACTACCATATTAAAACCGATGGCATAAGGATATGAAAAAAGTGGCATAATAAATAAATTTATCAGAAGTATTGAAGCGGTTAGAGAAAATGAAACCCACTGAAGTTTTACATCCCGTTCAAAGACAGCAGACGGTAGAATTGAAGGAATTGCTAAGCAAGGTAACAAGCACCCATGCGCTTGCAGAGCCAATGTTTACCAAAGGTGGGGGGCTTTCTGACGAAAAGGCAATCTTGCTTATAATGAGACATTTAGAAGACTTCCATGTGCCTTCGTCCGACAATAAATGAAAAGAATCCTCGTAATACAACTTCACAGATTTGGCGATATCATAGAAACCACTCCTCTTTTCCCAGCTCTTAAGGAGAAATACCACAAAAGTTATCTTGCTGTTGTTGCACAAAGGGATTATGCAGAGGTTCTGATAGGGAATCCTTATGTTGACGAGATATTCCTTTTCGACAAAGGGGGGTTAATAAAGGAAATACAGTGCAAGGATATCCCCCTTAAGGCTTCTTACGATAAAATCCACGCCTTTATTGAGGAACTCAGGAAGCGAAAGTTTGACCTTGTAATAAACATTAGTTCAGATGACCTTAGCGCCTTGATAGCTTATTTATTAAAGGTCAGAGACACAAAGGGCGTGTCCTACGCTGAGGATGGATTCAGGTATCACAGGCAAAAGTGGATGATTTATTTCTTTAGCCTCCTGAAGCACAGGATTTATAATTCGTTCAACATGGTGGACATCCATCTCGGCGTTGGGGAGATTCCTTTTGGGAGACGTTCGGCTGAGACTTCGGCGAGCTCAGTCGAGCCGCTCAGTCGAAGCCAATGGCAACCATTTCTACCAATAGACGGCGAATCTAAAGCTTTTAGCGAAAGGTTCTATAAAGAGAACGGGATTACGGATAACGATTTTGTGGTAGGATTTCAGTTAGGCGCAAGCAGGGCTCACAAGACATGGCCCTCAAAATATTTCGCAAGACTGGGCGATGAACTAATAAAAAATGAAGGCGCAAAATTAATCTTATTCGGACATCCCCTCGAGGTACAACTTGGTAAGGATGTTTGCAGTTTGATGAACAATAAGCCTATAAACGCAATAGGAAAGACTAATATTAAACAGCTCGGGGCAATGCTCCAGCGGTGCCAGTATCTTATTTCTAACGACACCCTTACCGCCCATATAGCTGCCGCAGTAGGTACTAAAGTTATTGGCATCTTCCTTTCCACCTGCTTTGTCCATGATACCGCCCCTTACGGTGAAGGACATTTGCTATTACAGCCCAACCTTTTCTGCCAGCCCTGCACCGAGGCTACGTTGTGCAAGGAACTCAGGTGCAGGGACTTAATATCACCAGAAATGGTACTTTCCACAATGCGGATTGTGGATTGTAGCGAGCGGAATAATTCCGCATTGGAAAGTGTGGATGTAAGCCTCTACAGAACACAGTTTGACTGCGATGGCATGTTGGAATGTGTCCCTATAATCAAACGTCATTTAACTGATGGTGATATATTAAGGTATTGCTACAGAAATTTCTGGAAGGGCTATCTGGGTGTTTCTCGCAAAATTACTGAAGCAAAGGATTTCTTTAATGAGATTGAAAAATATTACACGATTGAAGCATCGCTCATTGACCTTCGGCTGAGCTCAGGTCGAAGCCTTAAGAAACATATTCAGTCCTTTAATGAGTTGAGCACCCTTTGTGGTGCAGGCGTCAAGCTTATAAATATGGGTACTGAGTCAGCATCGTTTTCAGAAAGGATTGGTGATATAGATAGGAAGATTATTGAAATAGAAGGCTGCGCATCCTTCTTAACTAATCTTTACGTAATTGAGAAAACCAACATGGCAGAAGATATAACTGCCCTTACAAAGAGGGATATTTTAGAGCTTTACATGAGAACCCAGAGGAATGCCCGCTTAATGAAAGGAATGCTACTCGAGAGTCAACGGGTCTTGCGTCTAAGGTCTTGAGTCTTGACTCCCGACTCCTGACTCTTGACCCGTAGACTCATTTTTATGTTGTTTGAACTCGTTTACCATTCCTCCCAATTCTGATATATCATTTACCGCCTCTTTTGTCTTTGTCGAAGTTTCTTTTACAAACGCCTCAAATCCTGCCTTTAGATGTTCTGGGACGATGGATGCGATGCGTTCGCCTACCCTGGCAAACGCCCTTGTTAAAGGTGTTATTCTAAGGTCTTCTTTCTTCCCGGCTATATTGTATTCTAACAGGCAAAAGGCGATTACACTGCATATCAAAACGCCTTTTAAAAAGCCGAGCATCCCGCCAGAAAGATGTCCAAGAATTCCCGGCTTAATGCCGAACACCTTTTTGGCGAGCTTTCCGAATAAATAAGTTGCCCCAAGCACCACGACAAATACAAGGATGCATCCAGCTATTTTAGCGGTCTTTTCGTCAAGCACCTTCTCACAAATTCTGGCTCCTATGCCGTAAAAACGGACGGCTATGACATACGATGCGGCGAGACTGATAAGCCTGTAGATTTGCCACCATAGCCCATTCCACAAGCCTAAAAGGGTCGTTAATAAAAGAATGGCAATTAACGAATAATCAAACCAGGTCATATTTGTCCCTATCGCCCTGTTCAAGGACAGGTTTTAAGAATTATAAGACATTACTTCACTTGTGAGGAAAATGCTTTTTAAACGTCTTATCTATTTGTTCTATTTCAGATTTTTTAAATCTTGAACCTAACAGATTCCACAATACTCGTTCATCTATAAATTTATCTTTATAAAGTTTAATGATTATTTGTTTTTTAGTCATAGCTTATTCTGCTTCCCATACTAAGCTTGTTCATTGGTAGAGTAAAACAGTGAATAAGTTTTTCAGTATTTTCTAATATAAAATAAATACCATTCCTGTGCAGTGATAAATTTTTCATCTAAGGTAAGACATATTAATTTGCTCATTTCTCACTACAATAGAATATTTTCTAATTCTTCAAAAATTTTTATAGCGCTATTATGATAGTCAATAACATCATTAAGAGTGGCATTAGAAATTCCACCATGCGCAACTTTGTTTTTATTTTTGACAATACTAGTGCTTTGTTAAGTAACATATGTTTTCTTTTGTAATTTTTTTAAAAATGAGTCATGGCAGTTATTATTTCGCCATTTTAAATGCTCTTTGATATTTCGTTCCAGTTCGTTATGGTTTAGAGGATAAGAATTTTTCAACACAAAATAACGAACTGATCCAAATTGGGCTTCAATTCTGTTCATCCATGAGGCATTGGTCGCTGTAAATATCAACCAAACACCATTTAATCGGCACCATTGAAATACTTTTTCTTTTTTGTGTGGAGAAAAGTTATCCAAAATGATAATCAACCGTCTCTCAAATGGATAGCGCCTACGGATTAACTTAAGAAAACTTAAGAATTCTTTGGACCTTTTACGGCGCCGAATAATGCCAAATAATGTATCTGTTCTAAGATCGTAACCAGCAAGTAAATGTCTAACTCCATGGGGACGAGTGTAAGTTGCTGGTAATCTTTGAGGTCTTTTAAC
>JACQHT010000010.1 GCA_016198835.1 Planctomycetota bacterium
AAACTGTGGTGTTCGCCACAGGCGATGTTGAGTACTTCTCCTGAGAGGGGATTGGGTGAGGTGGCTGCCAGAACGTTTGCCTTTACAGCGTTGGATATGTATGTGAAATCCCTTGTTTGAAGCCCATCGCCGTGTACCTCAAGAGGTCTTCCCTCTATGGCTGCCTTAATGAACAGTGGTATCACTACGGCGTACTGGGATTTGGGGTCCTGTCTGGGGCCAAAGACATTAAAGTACCTGAGGCTGACGGTCTCAAGTCCGTAAATATCACTGAAGACACTGCAGTAGTGTTCACCAGCAAGTTTTGAAACGGCGTAGGGAGATATAGGGCATGGGGTTTGGGGTTCTATTTGAGGTAATCTATCTGTATTCCCATAGCATGACGAGGATGAGGCGAAAACAACCCTTTTTACCCCCGCATCACGTGCGGCAAGCAGGATATTTAGCGTACCTGTAACATTGACCTCGTTATAAGCCCAGGGGTCTTCGATGGACATTGGAACGGAGCGCAGCGCTGCCTGATGCAGGACGCAATCCACCCCTTTAACAGCCTTTTTAACGGTCTCGACATTTCTGATGTCGCCTTCTATGAGTTCAATATTAAAGCCAACAAGATTTTCTTTTTTCCCAGTAAAAAAATTGTCAAGGACCTTTACCTTTCCGCCGCTTTGCAAGAGACCCTCGACAATATGGGAGCCGATAAAACCAGCGCCACCAGTGACAAGATAGGTTCTCAAATGATGGTTCTCCTTCCCATGCAATAGTAAACAAATCCTTTTTCTCTCATCGTCTTAGGGTCGTAAATGTTTCTTCCGTCAAAAATAACTGGCGTTTTCATCAGGTCCTTTATCTTATCGAAATTTGGTTGTCTAAACTCATTCCATTCGGTAACTACAACCAGCGCCTCTGCGTTCTTTAGGGCATTGTAGTTTGAATTTGCAAATTCAATCTTTTTGTCAAATATGGTCCTTGCCTGCAGCATCGCCTCCGGGTCGTAAGCAGAAATATTAGCCCCTTTGTCCAGCAACGCATCAATCACGGTAATGGAAGGCGCTTCACGCATGTCATCCGTGCGGGGCTTAAAGGCAAGCCCCCACAAGGCAATCTTTCTATTCCTAACATCACCAGAAAAATGTTGAAATATTTTATCTACAAAGGCCTGCCTCTGTAAGTTATTAACATTTTCGACTGCTTTCATGATTTTTAACTCATAACCAACCTCTGTGCCAGTATGGATTAATGCCCTCATATCCTTGGGAAAACAAGAACCGCCGTAGCCCACCCCAGGAAAAAGGAAGGCATGCCCAATCCTGGAATCTGAGCCAATACCCTTTCTTATACAATCCACATCTGCGCCTACCAGTTCACAGAGGTTCGCCATTTCATTCATAAAGGAGATACGAGCAGCAAGGATTGCATTCGCAACGTATTTCGTCATCTCAGCGCTCTTAATATCCATTATCAATATTGGCTTATCCGTTCTAACAAAAGGCGCATACAATGCCCTCATAATCTCTGCCACTCTAACATTATCAATACCTATGACCACACGGTCTGGCTTCATGAAGTCCTCAAGCGCTGAACCCTCTTTTAAGAACTCGGGATTTGAAACAATATCAAACTCCGTTTTTGTCTCCTTTGCAATAATCTTACGAACTTTTTCAGCAGTGCCTACAGGTACCGTGCTTTTATGAATTATAATCTTATAACCATTAATTGCCCTTCCTATAGAACCTGCAACTTCAAAAACAGCCCTTAAATCAGGTACGCCACCATCCAGTTCGGGTGTTCCAACAGAAATAAATATTATGAGCGACTCCTTAACCGCCTCATCCAAATTTGTGGAGAAACGCAGACGACCTTCGTTGACATTACGATGAACGAGTTCCTCAAGCCCGGGTTCGTAGAAGGGTATCTTGCCTTCGTTCAACAAATCAATCTTTTTTAAGACCGAATCCACACATATTACGTCGTTACCCGATTCAGCAAAACATGTGCCCGTAACAAGCCCCACATAACCAGTTCCTATTACGCATATCTTCATCTGTTATCTCCAGTTCGCCTCTTTTCCCTGCGTTAATCTGTAAAGTGACCTATAATAACATCGGGATTGCGAATTATCAATAAAAACTTATTCCTGCTGTAATGGCAAGATAAAAAACGTCCTGTTTTTAAGTTTAATTATTTATTAGTAGTATAAAAACTGCTATTTTTAATTTGCGTCTAAAAAGGGTGGCTTTTGCGCTTGACAGTAGTCTTGCGCTACTGTAGAATCAGCATCTTATGGAGAATTCGGGATTGAAAATGACATTGACACACAAATTCCTCGAAACCTGTGATAAGTTCGGCAATAATATTGCAATTATAGATGATACTGGGTCATTAACTTACGCCGAGTTTGGCGCCGCAGCTAAAAAAATGGCTGCCCTCCTTACAGGACTTACACCCCGGCAAAATATTGGAATACTTTTACCCACATGCAAAGAATTTTCTATTGCTTATTTCGCTACGCTTTTAATGGGTAAGACCCCAGTCCCATTAAACTTCTTAATGTCTTCGGCACAAATGTCCTATGTTATAAAAGACGCTTCCTTAGATACGGTAATAACAATTTCACTGTTCAGGAATCTTGTCGAAGGGCAAATCAACCACTGTGTCTGTCTCGATGAAATAAAAGCACCCAGCCCTAAGAGTCAGGAGTCTGCACGGACAAACAAATTTGTCCATGCCACCCAATTATCAAGACTTGTAGACTCACCTGCGGATACAGCAGTTCTGCTCTATACATCAGGAACAACAGCAAACCCCAAGGGCGTAATACTAACGCATAAAAACATATTGAGTGTAATTGACGGTGTTGCACCGAGCTTTAAATTCACCCATGAGGATGTAATCCTCGGGGTACTTCCATTATTTCATTCCTTTGCATTAACTGTAACGCTTGCCCTTCCAGTATGTTTTGGTGCCAGAGTGGTTTATGTTACAAGATTTTCTGGGCAAAGGGTGTTAGAACTAATTGAAAAACACAAAATCACAATAGTGGCTGCCATCCCATCAATGTTTCGTGTAATGTTGCGTACATTAGGGTCGAAGATTGAGCGAAGCGAAACATCAAGCAAGTACGACCTTAGCTCTGTCCGTTTGTATGCAACCGGAGGTGAACCCCTGCCGAAAGATATCACAGAAGGCTTTAGCGCTATATCTCCGATTCCCCTGTTTGAAGGTTACGGACTAACCGAGGCATCAGCCATTGTATCGGTAAACCTACCCGATAAATACAAGGCAGGCACGGCTGGACCACCTTTACCAAACCTCAACGTGCAGATTGTAGATGAGAACCACAATCCACTACCTCCAAACACCGATGGCGAGATATGGATAAAAGGACCCAGTGTCATGAGTGGCTATCATAACCTGCCCCAGCACACTGCTGAAGCCCTTACGAAAGACGGCTGGCTGAAGACAGGCGATATAGGCACATTGGATGCGGATGGATTCTTGAAGATTACTGGAAGAAAGAAGGAGTTAATAATTATCAGTGGAGAAAATGTTTCCCCTAACGAGATTGAGGAAACAATTGCCCTTCACCCTGAGGTGTACGAGGTAGCCGTAGTGGGCGTGCCTGACAAGACCAGAGGTGAGGTGCCAAAGGCATATATATCCCTTGCAAAAGATGCCAACTTGAGTGAAAACGACTTAAAAGATTTTTGCCGAGATAGGCTCCCTCATTATAAGATACCCCGATATTTTGAATTCCGAGAAAACCTACCCAAGGGCCCAACAGGAAAGATTCTTAAAAGGGCGCTCTGATAGCTCATAATAGCTCATAGTTCATAGCTCATAGCAAAAAATACCTGCAGTACTATCAGCTATGAGCTATCAGCTATTATCCCAATTCTAATCTCCCATTAAATACAATACTCTTTTTTATCTTTCTTTTTAGTTCTTCTGAAT
>JACQHT010000141.1 GCA_016198835.1 Planctomycetota bacterium
CACCCTACCCTCTCCCTCAAGGGGGAGGGAAAGGGGTGGGGGTTAAAAGCCTGTCTTAGCCAGTTCTCCTGGAGAAGACATCACCGAAAAATTCATAAGAAGGTCTTTTATAGCCGTGGCTTGTTCCTCCGGGGTACCTGGGAAATAGTCTTGTAATTCTCCCGTACGAAAGAATCTTGGCATCTTTGTGCCAGGCTCAATAGCTTGTGGGTCAAGAAGCCATTTTGTAATCCAGGTTGGCCTCAGGCGTACTCTTGCAAGCGATAAGTCTGGCGCCCATTCCGAAGGGTCTCCTTCTGGAGTTTTACTGCCCTGCACATGGCAGGAGCCACAATTTACATCCTTAGCTTCAAACAAAACCTTTGCCTTTGCAAGATAATCGGGAAATTTCTTTTCCTTTTCTTCCAAGTATTCTTTTTTTATCTCTTCTATATCTACATAAGGATAATCTTCATTCTCTATAAGCGAAAAAAACTTTGCCACCTTTGTAGCTTCTTGAGAAGACATTTCATAGGTCGGCATTCTAACCTTTAGCCACGGTCTAAGTCCTATCGGCTTCAAAAGGAACTCAAAGAGCCACAGCGGTTGAACTTTTTTCCCCTCTGCATAAAGACGCGGAGGGGCAAAAACATTTGCCTCTTCCGGAAGTAACCCCTCTTCTTCAAAATGAGATCTTATTAAAGGGATAATATCTCCCCCTTCGGCAGGAATGTGTTCCTTTATTTGTGCGAAAGATACAGGGATTGTTTCGCCAACCTTCTTTTCTAAAGGAACGTTTTCTTCCCATAATTGTAAGTAAAGGTTGTCCTCCTCTTTCAATTTTATTGCTCCGACGAGCTTGGTGTTATCTACAAGGGTAATCTTATCAGGTGTAAACTGGTGGCAGCCTGTGCAATTATATTTTTCAACAAGCTCGCGTCCTTCTTCGATAGCACGCTTTTTATCTGACACGGTGTACCAGAACCTGTATGGTAATTCTTCATCCGTAAGTCCTATAAGGAATACCGTCAAGGCATCAATTTCATCCGGGCTTAAATTGTAATAAGGCATCTTTAATTTCTCTGCATGTGTTTTGTATCTTCCTACATCGAATTGCCACGTGTCTCTTAGTTTCTCAGCAATCCATGCCTTTCTTGCCTTAAAGGTGTTTTCTTCTACAAACCTTAATCCAACCTTTTGCAAGATTGCTTTTTCATTAATGCCAAAATCAAATTGTCCGATAGGCTTAGAACCAATACTCGAAAGTTCTACGCCAATCTTTCCCTTGCCTTCCGTACCAGAAATCTGGTGGCAACCGAAGCATCCGTACCAATCTATCAACTTTTTCCCTTCTTCTGCCTTTTGTGGATTATTAAGCTCTTTGACTGTCTCAGCGGACACCCCTAACTCAGAACCTTTCAATGCAGAAAGATAAGTGGCAATGTGGATTCCCTCTTCGTCTGTAAGCCTTAAATTAGGCATGTTTGTCTTTGCCTGAATAATTTTTGGGTCTACAAGCCAATTTACCAAAAAATCATATCTTACTTTATCCCCAATACGAGATAAGTTGGGAGCGTAACTACTTCCCTTCTCACCATCCTTGTGGCAAGCCAGGCACCCAATATTTTCAAACAGGGCTTTTCCTTCTTCTACACTACCTTTTTCGTCTGCTTTAATCTTTAGTGGAAGTGGAACAGTGGAGGCATTCTGCCATAAGTATGCTGCAATGGCGACAGCTTCATCAGCTGAAAATTTAAAATCTGGCATTCTTGTATCAGGACGGAAGCCTTTTGTATTCCGAATCCACTCAGGCAGCCACTCAGCATATACCTTGTGGGGTAATTCTAAAAGGTCGGGGGCAATTCTTTCTGCCTCGTATTTTTCGAAGCCCTTCGTTGTATGACACCCGTAACATCCTAAATCTTTAAAAAGCCTTTTTCCTTTAGAGGCTACTGATGCCCCTTGTAAGTTGCTCTCTTCAGGATGGCATTTTATACAGGATGTATGAGCCTCGCTGCCACGAAGTACAGGGGTGAGCCAATACTCGACCTCGCCATGTGCTTTTTCCGGAGAGGCTGTCGCCCTTCCTTGACCATTGTGACAGAGTATGCAACCAAAACGTTCAGGTGGATGAGCACCTAAATAGAATTCCCTCTTAGGATGTATTGCATAGGGTTGCTCTGTAGAGACACTTTCGGTTCTGTTAATCCCAAGATGGCATGTCATGCAACGGTCGGCTTCATTCATCTCCTCAAAATATACCTGATACGTTTGTATCGTAGCGTGCTTTTGATATACGGAGACAAACGCATCTTGAACCTTATCCATTTTTTCAGTAAAGGTCCCTAATTGTTTGGCGTGCTTACTTACCTCGGAGGTAACTTCAGCTATCCTTCCCCCTAATTCTTCTTCTCTATTTTTCGTTGCCTCTATGCGGTTTTCAAGTTTGCTAATCGTCTCCTCAAGGTCGTGTATTTTCTTTAACGTTTCTTCGCTATGGTCTACGCTGTAAAGGTATTTTTGTTCGAGCAGTTCACTGCGGGCAGCATTTGCATCAAACATTAATGGGGGGAGCTGTTTTTCCTCTAATATTCTATTTTCCGTTAGTAAGCCCTCGTAGTAACGTTTAGTATTTGGCGAGTAAAGGCTGCTTTTGGCTTCATCAAGATGTTTTTTTACCTCCATGTACTCTGCCTGCACGTCGGGGCTTTCAAACTCTTCTTTAAGCCTTGTGTATTTATCCTTTAAGTACTGCTCCTCGAGCCGAGAGTAACGCCCCTGGTACTGCTTCCAGGGCCTTCTTGTAAACGTTTCGTTCCAAATAGCCCATATAGTGACGCCTATCAGGGCAACACACATTATAAGATACAGTAATGCATAAGACTTTTTTTCTTCTTTTTCTGCCATAATAAGTTTCTAACGAACTCTAAATGATACTTTCCTTATCAATAGTCTTATGTTACAAATCGTAAAAATTGCTTATCCACCTAAATATTAAACCACGGTGTTACCCATACATACTTCATGTGAACGGTCAACCTCAGGATAATTTTTATTGGCAGTGCCATCATAGTAGCGAAAAGAAAGGATACGATTAAATATCTGATAATCCCTAAAGTGGCAAACGCAGAACCCTTTCTTAAAATACAGTACGGAATGCCCATAAAACATAAGTAATATAAAAAGACAACTACTGCTGCAAGCACCATACCAGTGAAAGACTTTGAGTTTATTCCAAAAAATTGGGTAAGGTCATAATTTGTTTCTGCTACAATCCTGTGAATGTTCCACTCCTGCCAGGGCCAGAAAAGTATCCATCCGGGTCCACGCAAAAATACGCCAACAAGTATCAACGTAATCCAGAGTACAATAAACCCAAAGCAAAAAGTACTTACAGCGAATATTCTTTCCCTGAATGTATAGTATCCACGCCCCTTAGGGTTGATGTCTAAATACGGAATAGCCATAAGACCAAATACGATTAACATAGGAAGTGCAACACCAGCAATCCATGGGTCAAAATATACAAGCATCTCCTGTAGACCAGCAAAATACCACGGCGCCTTTGATGGATTAGGTGTAACGTTTGGATTTGCATACTCCTCAAGTGGCGCATCAGAAATGAGAGCCCACACAATAAGCCCTATAGTTATACCAATAGCAACAAGTAATTCTTTTCTTACAAGATAAGGCCATGTATTAACAGTATCTCCAACTTCGATGTCACGTGCCTTACTCAGTGTTTCCTCTTCCACAACGGCAAGGAGACGAAACTGTTCTTCCTCTTTCTTAACCTTTTCTTCTGGCATTTTCTTTACCTAAAACAGTTACTCTAACAACAAGCGACGGCTTCTTCACACCTCCTCGACGGAGAACTCAACCATATTAATTGCCCTTGTAGGACACCTCTGCACACAGAGCCCACACCTCATACATTCCTCTTCGTTCATGACTAAGGCAGCACCCTTGTTTGTCACATTATCAAGTCCTTTAATTCTATCTAATGAAACCATTCTGATGCACTTATTTGGACAAACATCCACACAGCCACCACAGAGAACGCACTTTTTGCTATCTATAACAATGTTTAACTGACATTGGTAACAACGCATTGCTTCCCTCTGAATGGCATCCTTACTTAAACCAAGGTCAACCTCTAAATCTAAACCCCGACGCTCATTAACAGGTATAGCACGTAGTTTTTTCATGAAAAGATAAATCCTTGCCTGCCAAATGTCTTGCCGGCGCTCATCAACAGGTATAGCACGTAGTTTTTCCCTTGACAATGTGTCATATCCAACGGGGGGTGTGTAACCCTTTACAAGTTTGAAATGGGCCCTTTTCTGGGGAATCTTACTTTGTGTAAGATAGGCATGAATGGATTGGGCTGCCTTGTGTCCTTGAGCAATAGCATCGATGAGTAAACGAGGTCCCGTAGCCACATCCCCTCCGGCAAATACACCCGGAACGGTAGTGTGCAATGATTCTGGGTCAACTTTAATGGTCCTACCCCTTACAACCTCAAAGCCTTCCTGTTTCTGCAGTAAAGAGAGGTCAGATGCCTGGCCAATAGCAACGATTATGTTATCTGCTTTAATAATAGATTCCGTGCCCTCGACAAAGGTGGGGTTAAACCTTCCCTGGCTATCGAATACAGATTTGCACACAACGGTTTCAACGCCTGTTACCTTCCCATCTTTTCCGAGGATACGTTTAAGACCCAAAGATGGGCGAAGTATCGCACCCTCTTGAATAGCTTCCTCAACTTCAAAATCTGCAGCGGGCATCTCCTCGCGTGATTCAAGGCATTTGATGTGAACACTCTCGGCACCCAACCTGATGACGGTTCTTACACAATCCATTGCAACATCGCCACCACCAATAACTACAACCTTACGCCCTATTTCGGGTGTTTCTCCAAGATTTATCTTGCGTAAGAATTCTACCGCAGGGATAACACCTTGCAGAGCCTCTCCCTCTATACCCAATTTTATTGATTTATGGGCGCCTGCAGCTATAAATATTGCGTCATACTCTTTCCGAAGATTACCCAGTGTAAGTTTTTCACCAATGGGTGTGTTCAGCTTTATCTCCACACCCAGCGCAGACATCACAC
>JACQHT010000134.1 GCA_016198835.1 Planctomycetota bacterium
AAGAAACTCTGCATTTGACTTGGTCTTTGCCAGCTTTGCCTTAAGCACTTCGAGGGACTCAACAGGATTCATCTCGTTCAAAACCTTCCTGAGTAACCAGATACGCTTTAACTCCTCAGGGTCAAGTATCAATTCTTCTTTACGTGTTCCAGACATGGTAATGTCAATTGCCGGGAAGAGTCTTCTATCAGCAAGCCTGCGGTCGAGGTGAAGTTCCATATTTCCCGTGCCCTTAAACTCCTCAAAGATTACCTCGTCCATTCTGCTTCCAGTATCAATAAGGGCTGTTGCTATAATGGTCAAGCTTCCCCCCTCCTCAATATTTCTGGCAGCGCCAAAGAACCTCTTAGGTTTCTGCAATGCGCTGGCATCCACACCACCAGAAAGTATCTTTCCGCTGTGAGGTATTTCCGTATTATACGCCCTTGCCAATCGGGTAATAGAATCGAGCAGGATAACGACATCCCTCCCATATTCAACAAGTCTTTTTGCCTTTTCTATTACCATTTCAGCCACCTGTACGTGCCGGCTGGCTGGTTCATCGAAGGTTGAGCTTATTACCTCTGCCTGAACGGAGCGTTCCATATCCGTTACTTCCTCTGGACGCTCATCAATTAGAAGGATGATTAAATAGACCTCTGGATGGTTACTGGTGATGCTGTTTGCTATCTTTTGCAATAGCACGGTTTTACCAGTACGAGGTGGCGCAACTATCAAACCTCTCTGCCCTTTTCCTATTGGGGTTACAAGGTCCATTATCCTCATCTCAAGCCCCTCGTGTGTGGTTTCGAGCAGGAGGCGTTCTGTGGGATGAAGAGGCGTTAAGTCATCAAAGACAACCTTGTCACTCAATACCTCCGGGTTGTCAAAGTTTATAGCCTCAACCCGAAGAAGTGCAAAATATCTCTCATTCTCCTTGGGCGGGCGAATTTGACCAGAAACGACTGCTCCTGTTCTTATGCCAAACCTGCGGATTTGTGACGGAGAGATGTAGATATCGTCCGGGCACGGCAAATAATTGTAGTCGGGTGACCTCAGGAATCCAAATCCTTCTGGCAATACCTCCACTACGCCTTCTCCATACATCAATCCATCCTGATTAACACGCTCCTTAAGAATTTTAAAGATTAACTCCTGCTTTTTAAGGCCTGAATAATCCTTAATATTTTCTTTCTTTGCCGTATCCTGCAGCTCCTTTATCGTCATCTTCTGCAGTGCGGTGATGTGCATTTCTCCCCGTTTAACCTCTTCGTACTTCTCGTTTATTTCCTGGTCTACTGTACTTACTGTCTTTTGTGGTTTTGCTTCCTGTTCTACTACTGTACTTGTTGCTTTATTTGATTTTGAAACTGCCATAACTTTCCTCCAATACGTTCAAAAATTATTGAGATAAGATAAACTTTTGCCAGAACACAGTAACCTGATTGATGGTATCTTCTTTTGAAAGATTGTTATCAATCACGTAATCCGCGTTTTTCTTTTTTAAAGTGGGTGACTGCTGGAACCTTTCCCTTCTGGTCAATTCCGCACTCTCCCAGTTACGAACATCTTTGACCCTCCTTTGCCTTACTCGGTTCGTGGCGTCAACAAAGAGTATAATGTCGCAAAGATTCGCCAGGTTAGACTCTACCAGCAGTGCTGCGTCAATTACAATTGCTCGTACATTACCACCCCTTTCTATTTCTTCAATCTGTCCTTTTATTACATCAATTACAATAGGATGTACAATTTTGTTCAACTCATCTATTTGCTCCCTGGTAGAGAATACAATTTTTGCCAGGAGGTTTCTATCAACTTCCCCACCCGCCTCAGGCGGGTTGAATACGCCCTTGCCCCATCGTTTACAAATCTTATCCTTTACTTCCTCATACGAAAGGGTGTTGTGGGCAATTAAATCGGCATCAATAACCCTTCCTCCGAGGGATTCAAGCATTTTGGCTACAGTGCTTTTGCCACTTCCAATCCCACCCGTAATGCCTATTATTTTAACCTTTTTATTCCACTTCCATCCAATTCTTGCCAACGCTTATATTTACCTTGATAGGTACCTTTAATGTCAATGCGCTGCTCATTTCTTTTGAAATCATTTCCTTGCAGAATGGAAGTTCTGCTTCAGGCGCTTCAAAAAGGAGTTCATCGTGTATTTGAAGGAGCATTCTTGTCTTGTAGCCTCCCTGCTTCAGGCAGGCAAAGATTCTATTCATCGCAATTTTTATGAGGTCTGCGGCTGAGCCCTGAATAACCGTGTTAATGGCTGTTCGTTCTGCTAGGCTTCTTTTCTGTCTATCCTCTGAAACAAGACCTAAAATTGGACGCTTCCTGTTAAGTATTGTAGTAACATAGCCCAGTTGCTTAGCCTTCTCGATAACATGCTCATTAAACTTCTTGACATCCTTGTAAAGTTCAAAGTATGCCTTTATAAACTTCTCCGCCTCATCAAATGAGATGCCAATATCCCTGGAGAGCCCTTGAGCGCTCAAGCCGTAAATAATGCCAAAATTTACCACCTTGGCACTCCTTCGCATCTCAGGCGTAACATTGTTAATCGGTACGCCGTATATCTCAGAAGCTACGGAGGCGTGTATATCCTTGTCTTGCTTGAAAGCCTCAATCAGCGCCCTGTCACCAGAAAAGTGTGCAAGTATGCGAAGCTCTATCTGAGAGTAATCTGCGGCAAGGAATACATTACCCTGCTCGGCGGGCACAAAGGCGCTTCTAATCTGCTTTCCGAGGTCCGTCCTTATCGGAATATTTTGCAAATTTGGGTCACTACTACTTAATCGTCCTGTTGCAGTGACGGTCTGGTTAAAAGAGGCATGTATCTTTCCCGTCTTTTTATTAACCATGGTTGGCAGTGCATCAACGTAAGTGGATTTTAGCTTGCTTAATTGACGATATTCTATAATCAGCGCAGGAAGTTCGTGTTTTCTGGCGAGTTCCATCAGCACTGTGGAGATTGTGGACGACCCGGTCTTTATTCTCCTCAGACGTGGTAAACCGAGTTTATCAAACAGTATTACGCTTAGTTGTTTTGGTGAATTGATGTTAAATTCTTCCCCTGCAACTTCATAGATGTGCTTCTCAAGTTCACTCATCTGTCTGGTAAGCTGGGAAGACATTGTTTGTAACACATCATTTTTTAAGCAAATGCCGTTCCATTCCATTTCACCAAGTACTTTGATTAAGGGAAGCTCTACGTCCTGAAAAAGTTCTAACATCCCGCTTTCAATAAGCCTTTGCTGCAAAAGCACCGCTAATCTGTAAGCAATGTCGGCATCTTGACATGCGTAGGGGTAGACCTTCTCAACAGGAACCTTATCCATTGTAATTTGATTTTTCCCCTGCCCAATCAACTCGATAATTGGTATCGTCTCATAGGAAAGAAAATCCATGGCAAGGTCGTCTAAATTATGCCTTAACCTTGTAGGATTAAGGAGATAAGATGCAACCATAGAGTCAAAGCCTATTCCCTGTAAGTCTATTCCGTAATTTTTCAAAACCATAAAATCATATTTTAGATTCTGTCCAATTTTCTTAATTTCCACATTTTCCAATATGGGCTTGAGTTCGTTAATTACCTTTTTTACATCAAGAAATGCTTGCCCTTGTGGCGCTTTTACCGGTAGGTAATATGCCTCCTTTTCCTTCCATGAAAATGACAAACCAACTATTTCAGCATCCACAGGTGCGAGGCTTGTTGTTTCTAAATCAAGGGCAAATCCTTCCTGTTTCTTTAACTCGGGCAGGAAATCTGTGAATTTTTCATAGGTATCTATTAGATGATAATTGGCATGCTCCTCTCTCAGAGTGGGTTTACTGACCATTTGAGCCAGGAACGACTTGAATCCGAGTTTCTGGAAGAGCCTTTTGAGTTCGACCTCGTTAACTCCATTTACTTTGCAAGCATCAAAATCAAACTCTATAGGTGCGTCCACACGTAGAGTTGCCAGACTCTTAGAGACCTGTGCCTGCTGTGAAAACTTTCTTAGATTTTCTTGTTTCTTTGTGTCTTTGATTTTGCTTATATTTGCAAGCACACCCTCAAGGGAGCCCCATTCTTTAATAAGGTCAAGTGCCGTTTTTTCACCAATCCCAGGTACACCTGGAATATTGTCAATATCGTCTCCTTCAAGGGCAAGGACGTCAACCATTTGTTCCGGTTTTATCCCTTTTTCCTTCTGAAAGGTTTCGAGGTCAATTATTTTATCCTTCCTTGTATTAACAACATTTACATAAGGGTCAATCAGTTGTTCAAGGTCTTTATCAGCGCTAACAATAAACGTAGGAATATTCTTGGCAGATGCCCACTTAGCAATTGTCCCTATCACATCGTCCGCCTCGTATCCTTCATAACTATAGACCGGGATATTATAAGCCTTTATTATTTCGTATATAAACGGAAGTTGAGATTGAAAATCATCAGGTGTTATCTTCCTATTGGCTTTATACTCAGCAAATTGCCTGTGACGGAAGGTTGGTCCTGCAGAATCGAAAACCACAACCAGATGTGTTGGATTATATTCATTCAGCAGCCTTCGCAACATACCTGTGAAGGCGTAAACTGCATTTATGGGCTGTCCATCCGGTGTTGTTAATTCACGGATTGCATAATACGCCTGGTAACAATGAGAATGGCCATCTATTATAAATAAACTTTCAGACATCTTCTGAAGGTTAAAAGCAAGTACGGGCACACCCGTCCAAGGCGGGGGGTTGGCTTGCTTTTAACTCTGATTGATGGAACAGACAATACAGTCAAGATATGACTATTCAGTTTACCTTTACAAATTCATGTTGGCTATTGGAAGTAAGGTAGACATTCTTACTTTCTTTTCAAAAAAGTAAGTCCACCCAAATAGAGGCGACTCGCCTCTTTTGGGTAAGCAAATAAACCTCAACATTTTCCAGAATATACGTCGCTTCCAGGTATGTTAAAAGTTTTTGGCACACCTTTTTCAAAAAGACGTGAGCGCCAGGCAAAGCTTATACTTGGGGTCTTTTCGCAATAGATAAGGGAGAGAATTATGAATCTATCTATACTTCTTAATTCATAATTTATAACTCATAATTCTCCTCTGAAGCAATAAAAGATGTAAAATAAGAAAACGTTCATAAATGCAACAGGTAAGAACACATTTTATTTTGATGTTAGTGTAACTTCTAAGGGCTGGGTACTCCGTTAAGCTAAGTGTGGCTGACGGTACGCTAATCGTACAATCAGTCAATTATATGAATGTCCTAATCTCTATGCTGAGATTATAATAGCATGACGATGATATTTTGTCAAGTAATTTATTTCTGGTCTCTGAAAAACTACGGTTTCTGTCACCCCGAACCCTGAAAGAACTTCAGGGTAGGCTTATTTCGGGGTCACGTAAGCTCTTAATTTTATTAGAACCTGTCATGAATTCATTTCAGGATGCTGAACCGAGTTCAGCATGACATGCCAGAGTATTTGTGATTTTTTCAGAGATCTCTATTTTAGGGATTGACAAACGGTATCAAAGTATTAAAATAAAAAACCTTATGGAAGAAGCAATCAAAAAGGCTGCCGTACTGATAGAAGCCCTGCCCTATATCCAGGCATTCAGTGATAAAATAATAGTAATTAAATTTGGCGGCAGTGCGATGACAGATGAAAGCATTCTTTCGAGCGTGCTTCAGGATGTCGTCTTCATGGAGTCCGTTGGAATGAGACCCGTTCTGGTGCACGGTGGTGGGCCCTATATCACCGAGGAAATGGCTAAGAGAGGAAAGAAGCCACAATTTCTTGAAGGACATCGTGTGACAGATAAAGAGACATTGGATATTGCTATAGACATTCTGGTTAATCGGGTCAGCGCATTAATAGCAAGCAAGATAGCTTCCTTCGGTGGTACCGGTGTCTGTACATGGCAGAATGGGAAAAGCCTGCTAAAGGCAGAAAAATATTTACTCGAAACTAAGGACGAAACGGGTTCAACAAGGTTGCTGGACCTCGGGTTTGTTGGGCGTGTTACACAGATGGACAAACAAACATTCTACGAAATTTGTAAAGCAGGAAAGATTCCCGTTGTTCCACCTATAGCCCAGAGACAAGATGGAGAGATGTTTAACATAAATGCCGATAGCGCTGCAGCATTTATTGCCGAATCCTTAAAGGCTGAAAAGCTTGTGTTTCTTTCAAACACCCATGGTATTATGACAGACCCAAAAAGAGAAAACTCATTTGCTTCAACACTACACGAAAAGGAAGTTTACAACCTTGTAGAACAAAAGATAATCACAGGTGGAATGCTACCAAAAGCAAGGGCATGTATCTCTGCATTATTAGCAGGGGTTAAGAAGACGCATATTATTGATGGTCGAATCCCGCACTCGCTCCTGCTGGAAATATTTACAGATAAGGGCATTGGAACACAGATAATTGTGTAATCAGATGGAGGAAAAAGCAAGTTCGGGAGAGTGGTTAAGAGGTAAAGGAGCTAAGAGGCAAAGAGGTGAAGAAGCTAAGAGACAAATTTGTATTTTTACTTCTTCACTTTTTTACTTCTTTGCCTTTTTACCTTTTAGCCTTTTCACCTTTTTACCTATTTATAGTATAAGAGGGCAGGATTTTGACCCTGAGTTAAACCTCTGGCCATTTGTTTATTATGATAAGAATAAGGCGACAGGATTAAAAGAATTAGATGTTCTATATCCATTCTTTACATGGCAGTGGGGTCCAGAATCGAACGAAATATTCTTTCGACCCTTATATAACAGAAAGGAACTACCAAGGGAAGGCATCGTACGCACGGAGTTTCTATGGCCGCTCGGCTTTTCCGTGCAGGAAGGGCAGCGAAGTTATACCCAATTTTACCCCTTCTATTTTTTCACAAAAGAAACCGATGGTGAAAGGGCAGAACATAACCGTACATTGTTCCCATTTTTCTTTTCAAAGAATACTGAATCCGCCTCAGGCGGAAACAAAGACCTTGCAATCTTTCCATTCTATGGCAAATTCCATAACAGATTTGGAAAGGATAGTATTAGTTTTATCCTCTGGCCTCTTTATACAAGGGTAGCGGAGGGCGGTCGAGAGACTTTTAATTTTCTTTGGCCTATATTTGCTTATACCAGGGTCGGACACACAGGGCAAAGCCCTGGGTCGGGTTTCGGCTATAAGGTGTGGCCCATTTACGGACATCTTGAAAAGAAGGGTAAGTATGAAAAAGGTTTTATATTCTGGCCCCTTTATACTTATACGAATGCCAACGTTAAAGGGGTGGGTACTTATAGTGGTTGGGCATCGGCGCCGTTTTACGTTACTGAGCACACCCCATTCTCCGATTCACAATCGGTACTCTGGCCTCTCTTCTCTTACGTTAATAACAGGCGTGACCGCTCTAAAAAGTGGACTTACCCCTGGCCCATAGCCGTAAAAATAAGCAGTGAAAAAAGGCAAAAGAATATGTTTTTGCCTATGTGGAATTACGACCGTACAGAGACCTCCGAAACCCGTTCAATAGTGTATCCGCTTAACTGGTGGAGGACTGATAGGGATGAACGCTACGTGGTTTCTACCAGAAGATTTGTGCCTGTTTATTGGTCAAGGAGTGAATCCTGGTATAACGAGGGTAAAAAGGCAAAGCTATTACAAGGATGGCCATTGTTTAAACATAGTAAGGAAAAGGATGGTTCTCTTGAATTCGAAACACTTTCCTTGTATCCTTTGCTTGACGATACATCGTGGAATAGAAACTGGGGACCATTTTTCGGTTTATACCATTTAGATAAAGGTGCAGACGGCGTATCCAACTCGTCCAGCTTTTTCTGGAAGTTTGCAAGATTTGAAAAAAGACCTGGGATATATTTTGCCGAAGTCAAGCCCTTCTTCTCGTATTATAAAGGTGATGATGACCGCACAGTATGTCTTTCAATGTTATTTAATCTTATAAAATATAAGCAACAGGATACTATTAGTTCCGCCAAACTCCTTTATTTATTCCATGTTCCTTTAGGAAAAACAAAGAAAACTGCACCTTAGCGCTAAGTAAAGCAATATAACGTTATAATTCGACAGATGAAATGAGAACCATACTTATATATCTTGGACATAGACTGCTGACGTTTTCAGAAAACATTGGTCAGATGCTGAGGCTGCTCGTCGAGACGATTTATTGGTGCAAGCAGACCTTTCGGAATCTCGACAAGATATTCCCACTAATGAGAAGGATAGGGGCAGACTCCCTCCCCATAGCCTCCTTTACCGCAATATTTATAGGGATGGTGCTTGCGCTTCAGACAGGATATACCCTTGAGAAGTTTGGAATGGAGGCATCGCTCGGCTCTATAGTCTCCGTGGCAATGTGCAGGGAATTAGGACCTGTTCTCACGGGGTTGCTTCTGGCTGGAAGGATTGGCGCCGGGATTACCGCAGAGATTGGGACAATGAGCGTTTCCGAGGAGGTTGACGCCCTCAAATCCTTGGGCATTAACCCTGTCCGATATTTATCAATGCCAAGGTTTCTTGCCTGTGTCTTTATGTTACCTGTACTGGTTATTTATGCCGATGTAGTGGGGATATTTGGCGGAGGTGTTGTTTCATCTACATATTTTGATGTATCATTCTCAATCTATTTTGATAAGATGGCAGAATCACTCGATTTTATGGAAATCTTTAAAGGGCTGGTTAAATCAAGTATGTTTGGAGCAATAATTTCCATCGTTGGATGTCACCATGGGCTAAAGACAACGGGTGGTCCCGGCGAGGTAGGCACTGCCACGACAAATTCTGTTGTATTTTCGTTCGTTACCATATATATATTTGATTATTTCTTTACACGCCTCTGGCTATGAATGGTAGACAACGGACTTTATGTCTGTCGGGTTCAAACGATAATAAACATCGTTGCCTACCTGGTATTTTTGGTTTTGTCTATATGAACAAAAGTAATAACGTAGAAATCGAGATATTAAATCTCAATAAGAGCTTTCGAGATAATCACATACTAAAGAATCTCAACCTTAAAATACCTTCCGGAAAGACTACTGTTATAATGGGTGGAAGTGGCGCAGGAAAGACTGTCTTATTGAAGCATATAATGGGCCTCTTAAAGCCAGATTCTGGTAAAATATTAATTAAGGGTGAAGATATTACTGCAAAAACAGAAAGAGAGCTCGATAAATTGAGGTCGAGCTTTGCAATGGTCTTTCAGTTCGCTGCGCTCCTTAATTCACTCACAGTCGGTCAAAACGTTGGCCTTGGACTAAAGGAGCGTGGAGAGCTTACACAAAAGGAAATTAATAAAATAGTGGATGAAAAGTTAAGGCTTGTAGGTCTTGATGGCAAACAGCATGTTATGCCCGGAGAATTGAGCGGGGGTATGAAAAAGAGGGTTGGCGTTGCAAGGGCACTGGCAATGAATCCGGAGGTTATCCTTTATGACGAACCTACCGCAGGCTTAGACCCTTTTATGGCTGGCAATGTTGATGAGCTAATACTCGATTTGAAAAATAGGCTTAAGATGACGTCCATTGTCGTTACACATGATATGAACTCTGCCTTTTATGTGGGGGATAGAATTTGTATGTTGCATGAGGGTAGAGTTATTGAGGAAGGAACACCGGAAGAAATCCAAAATAGTACAAATCATATTACGAGACAGTTTATAACGAGACACTCCGTGCAAAATACGGCACGAGTCTCCGATTCTGGGTCGGGAGGGAAATAACATGGCAAGGTCTTCTGAAATTAAGGTTGGTATCTTTTTCATTATTGGAATGGTAATTCTGGGTATTCTTACCTTCAGGGTAGAACGCTTTGGCGACCTTTTCAAGAAACAGTACAAACTGAAGACAAACTTTTCTACAGCAGGTGGGCTTCAGCAAGGCAACTCTGTTTGTCTTGCAGGGGTAAAGGTGGGAGAAATAGAAAAGATAGCGGTAGTGGGTGACAAGGTACAAGTAACAATGCTAATCAACGAGGGCGTTGTCGTAAGGGAAGCCGCACAGGCAACTATTACCAGTGACTACCTTCTTGGCAATGCCTATGTGAACATAACTCTTGCTCCGGAAACCAGTCCTCCGCTACAGCCAGACAGTTTGGTGCGTGGTGTTGATTTGCCAGGACTTGCCGACATGATGACAAAGCTTGATAGCGCCATTGATGGTATTAGAAATATTACTGCGCCATTTGAAAAGGGACAGGAAGCCTTCGAGTCGTTTGCTGAATCTGCAAAGGCATTCAGGGATGTCGTTCCTAAAGTGACACAGCTAATTGATACCACCCAGGATATCGCTAATCAAGTTAAAGAAGGACAGGGCACACTCGGAAAGCTGCTCAGCGATTCTAAACTTTATGATGAGCTTGCGGAAACTGTAGGTAGCGTAAAGAGTCTGACAAAGAAGATAGAAGGCGGGGAAGGGACGTTCGGCAAGCTCTTCACCGATGAAGGGCTTTTTAACGACCTTAAGAGTGCATCGGCAGATATTAAAGACATCACATCCAGGATAGAGAAAGGCGAAGGTACCTTTGGGAAATTATTCACCGATACGAAACTATATGATGAGTTTACGGAAACCATGAACAGTATGAAGGTAATAGCAAAGAATATTGAAAAGGGCGAGGGAACAATGGGGAAGCTATTTACCGATGAAGAAATGTATAATTCACTTAAAGAAGCTGTAGCTGATTTGAAAAGTGTAATGGATAAGATAGAAAAGGGTGAAGGGACGCTCGCAAAGCTAATGACCAGCGATGAGTTGTACATGGAGCTTAAAAAGATTATTCAGGAAACAAAGGAAACGATGCAGGGGTATAAAGAGCAAATCCCTGTGGGTGCATTTAGTAGTATAGTCTTTAGCGGATTTTAAGACTGATTGTAGAGACGCAAAATTTTGCGTCTCTACCAAAAACATGTGCAAATCAAGGAGGAAAGTATCTTGTGGGCACAAACGACATAATAAGTTTATATGATAAATATGTAATTCCTAATTACACTCGAAATCCAGTTGTTCTTGTAAAAGGAAAAGGCGTGCATATCTGGGACTCAAATGGGAAATGTTATCTCGACCTCTTTTCTGGTTGGGCGGTCAGTGGTCTTGGCCATTGCCACTCCGCGGTATCAAAAGCAATTCAAGCCCAGGCGAAAACCCTTGTACATGCTCCCAATATCTTTTACACGGAACCCCAAGGTCGTCTTGCCCAGCTTATTTCAGAAAATTCTTTTGGTGGGCAATGCTTTTTCTGCAACAGTGGTGCCGAGGCTAACGAGGCAGCCATTAAACTCGTACGGATTCATTATTCATCTCAGGGAAAATACAAGATTATTACGATGTTAGACTCCTTTCATGGAAGAACACTTGCAACCGTTACTGCTACAGCGCAGCCAAAATATCATAAGGGCTTTTCCCCACTTGTTGAAGGTTTTACCTACGTTCCATTTAATGACCTTGCTGCTGTTGAGAAGGCGATTGATGAAAAGACCGGTGGCATAATGATCGAACCAATCCAAGGTGAAGGCGGTGTAAACGTAGCCTCCCAGGAGTATTTGAAGGGGCTGAGGAAACTTTGTGATAAAAATGGTATTCTCCTCATTCTTGATGAGGTTCAAACAGGCATGGGAAGGACAGGGAAATTTTTCGCTTATCAGCACTATGGAATAGAGCCTGACATTCTAACCCTTGCTAAGGCACTCGGCAATGGGACTGCCGTAGGTGCAATGGAGGCAAAGAAAGAGATTGCCAAAAGCCTCGTGCCCGGCAGCCACGCCTCTACCTTTGGGGGAAATCCCCTTGCATGCTCCGCTGCAATCGCAGTTTTTGAAACAATCCAGAAAGAGGCACTCCTTGAACGTGCCGCAAAATTGGGAGATTATGCCATGGAGCGATTGAAAGCGCTGGCAGTGGAATTTGATATTATCCACGAAGTAAGGGGGATAGGGTTAATGATTGGCATAGAGCTAAAAACGAATGCATCGGATATTGTAAAAAGATGCATGGAGAGTGGGCTTTTACTTAATTGTACCCATGATAATGTGATTCGGTTCTATCCGCCTCTCATCGCAACCCGCGAACATATTGACCATGGCATTGCCACTTTAAGAAAGGTGCTTACATAAGAGTACGTAAAACAGGAAGGTTTAATGAACTGCAGGCATTTGATTTCTGATACTGACTTATCAAGAGAAGAGGTTGAGGGCCTTTTTGCATTAACCAGTCAACTCAAAGAGGCTTATACCCTGGGAAAGTCCGACATATCTCTTTCCGGTAAATCTCTCGCCATGATTTTTGAAAAGAGTTCGATGCGCACAAGGGTCTCGCTTGAAGTGGCAATGACACAGCTCGGCGGTCATGCGATATATTTAACCCCTCAGGATATAAATATAGGTAAACGTGAATCCATAAAAGATGTTGCAAGGGTGCTTTCACGATATGTGGATTGTATCGCCATAAGAACCTTCAGCCACAATAACGTTGCGGAACTGGCAAGACATGCCTCCGTTCCTGTTATAAATGCCCTGTCAGATTATTTGCACCCATGTCAAGCGCTTGCTGATTTATACACAATTAAAGAAAAACTTGGTACGCTTAAAGGTGTAAAGATAGCCTTTGTGGGGGACGCAAACAACGTTGCGAGGTCTCTTGCATTGCTTTGCGCTACGCTTGGAGTATCATTCAATATTGCATCACCTAAAGGTTACGAATTTCCAGCAGAATTTGTAGATGACATGCGGCAAACTGTGAAACAGGATGCTTCGGCTTTACAATTTCTTAACCCAAGGGATGTCGTAAAGAATGCAGACGTTATCTATACTGACACATGGATAAGTATGGGTCAGGAGGGTGAGGCAGAGGTTCGACGACTGCATTTTAAGGGCTATCAGGTTAATAAGGGATTGGTTGCCCTTGCCAAAAAGGGGGTATTGGTAATGCACTGTCTTCCTGCACACAGAGGTGAAGAAATAACCGATGAAGTTATTGATGGGCCAAACTCGATAGTGTTTGACCAGGCTGAGAATCGCTTGCATGTTGAGAAAGCAATATTAAAAACGCTCCTACTTAAATAGGTGATGGAAGTGGGTTAATTAGTTTTATTGGTTTCTTGGTTTTATTAGTTGAATTGTTTTTAACCAATTCAACCAATTAAACCAATAGAACTTTTTACTTATGCGCATAGACAATCGTAAACCAGATGAATTACGAGCTGTAAAGTTAGAAAGAAACTTTACCAGGTTTGCCCCGGGTTCTGTTCTGATACAGGTGGGTAACACAAAGGTGCTTTGCACTGCTACCATTGAAGATACAGTACCACCGCATCTAAAAAACTCAGGTCAAGGCTGGATAACCGCCGAATATTCCCTTTTACCTGGTTCTACCCAAACACGCACCTCAAGAGAATCTACGAAGGGT
>JACQHT010000135.1 GCA_016198835.1 Planctomycetota bacterium
CAATCCCCTCCTTCGCAAGGAGGGGATAAAGGGGAGGTTAAGGAGTGAAGGACTTATCCTAACCAGCCCATAAGAGAGACATATTAACAATATTGGAACCAAGGGTAGAACGTGCCTCGGTTTTTCTAAGTTCTGGCAAAATAATACCCATACAGAGTAGGGTATCATATACAACAAGACAAATATACTTTGCTGATTCAATCTCAAAGATTGTGTCAGCGTTTTTACGCCTGCCATTAATATTATAACAGATGGTATAAGACGTGTACCAGAAGTATCATGCCACCAAAATCCCAACCCGTTGCACAACAAACACCATAAAAACGCCAATAACCGTAGGGGCAGTTCTCTAACTGCCCCTACACCCGAGGACACCGTGCCGACAGCTCCACCCCAATCTGTAAAGTGTCCGTATGTGAATGAGAGGGCATTCCCTAATAAATTTGTAAATTTTACATGGTGTATCATAGGAATAAGCCAGAGAGAGATACCAAACGCTAACGAAGCAACACCACTACATATCGCAGTTACTCTGCCTTTTTGCCTACATATATGGATTAATGCAAATACCCAGATAGCGATAAAAGGGAAATAAGCCAATCGTATGCCTAAGGTTAGCGCAAAAACTATACCACCAGTAACAAAGTATGCCATTGAATATCTTTTAGGCTTTAAACCTGAAAATAACAACTGCGCCGATAGCATTAAAAAGAACAAGCCCATAGAATCTGATGTAGGCTTTTCTGATTGCAGCCAGCAAAGCGGATTAACTATAAAGAGCAGCGCTGTTACAACTGCAACCTCTCTGGAAAACATCTCTTTGGCAAGCGAGTAAAGCGGCATTATTGTCAGGGCGCCGAAGATTGCCCCCGGCAACGTGAGCGCAAGCGCATCGTTACTGAAAACCCTCGACACAAGCCAGCAAAAGAATATATATACCGGATAGCCAGGAAATTGCGGCTGATAACGTGTGATGTCGTAGTCATGAAGGGCAAACGCAAAGTCCACATCATCCCACCCCTCCAGATACTCGCCCATAAAAGCTATGCGGAAAGCAAGACATACAAATAAGAGGGGAAATAGGGAATAGGGAATAGGGAATAGGGAACATGAGAATTTGCTATTGGCTATTCCCTCTTGGCTATTCCCTTTTAGCTGTCCTGACTCCTGACTTCTGACCCCTGACCCCTGATTCCTGACGCTATGGTTATTGTTTGACATCATGGTTGTTATATTTTATACTTAACATCATCAAAAGTAAAACCAAACTTACTTTTTGAAAAAAGTGGGCTAAAATGAACATTATCATAATATTATCCGCTATTATCCTGTGCTTTTTTCTTGCCTGCCGGTTCTATGCCCGATATATTTCTAAGGCTATGGGGTTAGACCATCGCCGCATAACCCCCGCGCTGGAAAAGGATGATGGGCGTGATTATGTGCCAACCAAAACGCCCGTTGTGTTTGCCCACCATTTCGCCTCGATTGCAGGCGCAGGACCTATTATCGGTCCAACCATTGCCCTTATCTATGGTTGGGGTCCTGCATGGTTATGGGTGGTTATAGGGGGTATATTCTTTGGGGCGGTCCATGATTTCTCAGCCATTTTTGTCAGCATTCGTGAGGGTGGCAAGTCAATTGCAGAGATAGCCCGTAAGACGCTCGGCAAGAATGGATTCATCATGATGATAGCCTTCGCCATAATTATGCTTGTCCTTGTTAATGCTACCTTCCTGAATGCCTCTGTTACAGCCCTGACCTCCATGATAGAGCCTGCACAATTGAATCTAAACAGCGAACAACATATCTTCCGAGAAATAGGAGAAGGCGCAGATAAAAAGATTGTCATCGGCGGGATTGCATCTGCATCCGTGGTCGTTATTACACTTTTTGCGCCGCTTTTAGGTTTCCTTTATTTAAAGAAAAATGTCCCAGTTATCCTCTGCTCTTTATTTGCTATTATTGTCTGCGTTCTTTCTGTAACTATTGGTATTTACCGCCCAATCACTCTTAGCCCCCTTGTATGGATGACCTCAATCGCTGTTTATACATGGATTGCCGCTGGCATCCCTGTGTGGATATTCCTTCAGTCCAGGGATTTTATTAATGTGCACATTCTTTATGCTGGCATAATTATACTCGTGGCTGGAATTTTTTCTTACGGCTTTAAAGGCGCCCAGATTAATTTCCCTGCCACAAATATTGTCGAAGGGGTTGACAATATCGGCTATATCTGGCCTGCCATCTTTATCACCATTGCATGTGGGGCTATTAGCGGCTTCCATTCGTTATGCGGAACGGGAACAACCTGTAAGCAGCTTAAAAGCGAATACTCAACACGACAGGTAGGCTATTACGCCATGCTCCTTGAATCATTCCTTGCAGCCAGCGTTATTGCCGTATTAGTAATTGGCATTGACTTTAGCCATTATAAACAGCTTGTCTTTCCCGCCCTTAGTTCTGGTCAAAAGGGCAATCCGATTCTGGCGTTTTCTTTAGCCATGGGACACACCCTCGGGAACGGGCTCGGACTACCGGTGGCATTCGGCACAATCTTTGGCATGTTGTTACTTGAGGGTTTTATCGTAACGTCACTCGATACCGCCGTACGTTTGAACCGATACCTCTTTGAGGAACTCTGGCACGTCATCTTCTCAAGACCGCCTGCATTCTTACGCCACTATATGTTCAACTCTGGGCTGGCAGTAGTTTTAATGTTTTGCCTTGCCCGTAACAACACGGTAGCCACTATATGGTCAATCTTTGGCGCCGCAAACCAATTGCTTGCCGCCCTTTCCCTACTTGCGGTCTCCTTCTGGCTACTAAATAATGGCAAAAGGCTCTGGTACACAATTATCCCTGCAAGCTTTATGCTAATAACGACCATCTCTATGTTAGTAATCTTGCTTATTACTAATTACCTGCCGAACGGCAACTATCCATTAATAATAGCAAGCATACTGCTTTTGTGTCTGGCGGCGGGAATTATTGGAACCGCCATTAATGTGTATGGCAGGTATCTTAGAAATTCCTGTAAAATGGTAGTGAGAACATGAAAATTCAATACGATGCAGAGGTAGACGCACTCTACATTGAGTTTCGCCCACTTGAGCCAGGAACTGCCGATAACAGGGAATTGAGTGAGGATATTATAGCCAACTACGGACCCGATGGTAAACTGTCAGGTCTTGAGATACTTAATGCAAGTGTTGTTTTAGGTGAAAAGCTAAATAAGGTAATTGTAGAAGCAAGCCCTGTTCCCTATAGTGCTGTTTAATATCATCATTCTCAGTTTAATGGAAGCCATTTTGCGCAGGCTAAAGTTCGCCACGGCGAATCTGCCTCAGGCACGACCTACGACTACACGTTGTAATCCGTTATAACAATTTTCAATGTCTATTTTTGGGTAGGGGTTTTTGCTTGCAAATTGGACTTAATATGATATAATTCTCCCCAATTGTTTTTGGTAAACAGGCAGGTTCAAAATTTTAAGGAGACAAGGCGTTGAAGATAGAAAAATGTATGACATGGAATCCGTTTTTCTTGAAGTCTGGGACTCCTATAAGGGAGGCGGCAAAGGTTTTTATTGCGAGGAAGTTTGGCGCACTGCCAATACTTGACAAGCGAGACAAACTAATTGGCATCGTTACCATCATGGATTTGCTTAAGGTGTTCCTGCCTGATTTTGTACCTTTAGTAGACATTGACTTCATAAAAGATTATGGTGCGCTTGAGATTCAGGAGAAGGACATAGAGAAAATCGAAAGCCTTGTGGTAGATGATATTATGACAAAAAAAGTTATTTCTGTGGATTCTGATTGTCCATTAACGAGGGCTATATCCCTGATGAAGAAACACGATTTCAGGCACCTGCCGGTAGTAAAGGAAGGGAAGCTTATAGGAATGGTGTCAAGTACTGATATATGCCGCCGCTTCCTTGAAATCTGGGAAGCCAAAAACAAGAAAGATTGAATCAACGAACATGGCAGACAACAAGGTTTTACCTTCGGCTGAGCAGTTCGCCCCTGAGCTCACTGCCGAAGGGCTCAGGTCGAAGCCTCATTGAGAAAGGATAAAGGAGATGGAATTTATATCACAGATAGGTCTGGGTTTAATTTTCATTGCCGTCATTGTGACGCTTATTTATGTGAAGGCGCATAGAACGCTTATTATCTTATTAGCAAGCGCACTTATGGGCGCTGCCGGCGCCGCCGCTGGAACACATTACGAAAAGGTTGAGCCAGAGCGCCTGCATCAATATATCGCAGGCTTCATCTTCATTGTAGTATTTGGCATAATTATATCAGAGAAAATACACAGAACTATCATAGCCCTGGTAGGGGCGGTGATAATGGTCCTTGTAGGTATGTACCTTGGCTTCTATTCTCAGGGCGAGGCGCTAAAGGCGATAGATTTTAATACCATTGGTCTGCTAATGGGCATGATGATTATTGTAAACATGCTTAAGAGGACAGGCTTTTTTGAGTACCTCGCCACCATTGCGGCAAAAAAGACAAAAGGAAGCCCCTGGCTGCTGATGCTAATTCTTGGTTCCATCACGACATTTGTCTCCATGGTAATTGATAACGTAACGACTGTGGTGTTGATGGTTCCCATCACGATAATCGTTGCGGAGATTATTGGTATAAACCCCCTCCCTATCCTTTTAGCCGAAGCCCTGCTTTCAAATACCGGTGGCACTGCCACACTTATTGGCGACCCGCCAAACATAATGATTGGTACTGCCGCCAATTTAAGCTTTAACGATTTTCTTGTCAAGCTGTTTCCTATCGTGATGCTGATATGGGTTTCTTCAGTGGTGTTGTTAAAATTTGTCTTTCGGAAGGAGTTACGTGAGAAACCACGGAATATTGAAGCCCTTTTAAAATTAGACGAAAAGCAGGCTCTAAAAGACCCAAAATCGTTAAAGAAGATATTGTTTTCGCTCGCCATTGTTTTAGTACTGTTTTTTATTCATCACATATTCCATTTTCAGAGTTCCTTTGTCGCCCTGATTGGCGCAGCCATTTCATTTCTATGGGTTCGTCCCCACCCCGATGAAATCCTTAAGGAGGTTGAATGGACGGTACTGCTCTTCTTTGCCTGCCTCTTTGTTGTCGTGGGGGGTGTTGAAAAGACAGGGTTACTGGATGTTGCGGCGGAGCAGATTGGCCATCATGCTACAGGAAGCCTTATTGTAACGACATTAATAATTATATGGGTCTCTGCATTTCTCTCTGCCATTATTGATAATATCCCGTTTACTATGGCAATGATTCCTGTTTTACAGCACCTTGAGACGCAGGGAATAAACATCACCCCACTGTGGTGGGCGCTTGCCCTCGGTGTCGGTTTTGGCGGTAACGGGACGCCTATCGGCTCATCTGCTGGTGTTGTTACCATGGCAATGAGCGAACGCACAAAATTCCCTATCACATTCAGGAATTGGTTCAAGTCAGGCTCTATTTTGATGATTGCCAACTGTATCTTTGCCTCAATACTTGTGGTTGTATTCTTTAAATTTCTTTCCACACCACGATGAAGGTCTTTCTTTCCTTAAGTTGTAGGGGCGTATTGTTCGCCATGGCGAATCTGCCTCAGGCACGACAATACGCCCCTACGGTTGTCATTCTGCTTTATATTCTATCCACCTCTGCCTTCGGTGAAACCCGGGTACTCTTTTCCCCCGAAGGTAGTATAAGGGACTGTATCCTTGAAAATATCGGCGGTTGCAGTTCATCCATTGAAATAGCGGTATACGACTTCACTTCGGGCGATATTGCAGAAGCCCTTGTCAGCGCCAAAAACAGGGGTGTTAAAATAAGCGTCATAATGGACAAGAAACAGGCAGAAAAGGAAGGCTCTTTACACGGCTTTCTTAAGGATGAGGGTTTTGACGTGCTATTGGTGAAGGGCAGGGTTGGTGGAAGTATGCACAACAGCTTTGTGATATTTGATAACAAACTCGTGTTGAAAGGCTCATACAACTGGACGGAATATGCAGAAAAATTTAACTATGAAAACGTAATCC
>JACQHT010000138.1 GCA_016198835.1 Planctomycetota bacterium
ATACAGGCAGATGGAGAACGGTGCACGGGCGACGAGTGACGAGCGACGGTATTTTGTTTGCGCAGCCCCAAGGGGACATGGAAAGTCCGTCCTCGTGAGCTTAATTTATCCGTTATGGTGCATCTGTACAAACCGAAAGAAGTTTATTGTGATTATCTCAAGTTCGAGCAATATTGCCGAAGGATTCCTTGGCTCGATTATCAGGGAACTGGAAAATAACGATTTACTCAGGCAAGACTTTGGCGATTTAGTCGGGCATGAAAAGTGGACGGATAGAGAAATATTAACCGCCCCCCCTTCTTCCCTGCCACACGATGGGGGGAGGGATAGGGTGGGGGTGCGCGTATGCGCAAAGGGCGCAAATTCCACGCTTCGGGGTATGAGAAGTTTTCAGGCACGACCCGATTTAATTATATGCGATGACCTCGAAGATGAGGACGTGGTAAATACACAGGAACAGCGTAAAAAACTCGAATCGTGGTTTAATAAATCCGTCTTGAATTTGCAGGGCACAAATGGGGACGTTTTTGTTATAGGTACCGTCCTGCACTATGACAGCTTGCTTTCAAAGTTACTAAAACAATGGAAGGGTAAAAAATATAAAGCAATCTCATCGGATGGAACAATCCTCTGGGCTTCGTATTATACGAGGGAAAGGCTCGATAAAATTAAGTACGGTGATGGTGAAAAGGAAGGCATAGGAAGCCTTGCCTTCGAGAGCGAATATCAGAATAACCCCATTGACTCCGAAACCCAGATAATAAAGGGTGAATGGATAAAATACTACAAGCTGGAGGATATAGAAAATCAGGAACTACTGATATATTCAGCGCTTGACCCTTCGGTGGGAAGCAAGGACACATCGGACTACAGCGCTATAGTTACGATTGGCGAATGTTTCGGGAAGATTTACGTGCTTGACTGCGATATGCAGAGGAGGAGCCCACAAGCGACTGTAGAGGCGGCGCTGAGGTGCTATCAGAAATGGTCAAATTTTAAATTCCAAATACCAAATCACAAATCACAAACAAACTCCAAATCCCAAATTCAAAATTCCAATTCAAGTTTGGGATTTGGAAATTGTAATTTGGGATTTACATCGCAGTATGTCTGTATGGTTATTGAGTCAAACGTCTTCCAGATAGTGCTGAAACAATTGATTGATGATATGTCAAAGAAACTCAAGATGTTTATTCCAACTGTAGAGATTAGAAACGTGTCGGATAAGGTGGCAAGACTTTGCAGTATTTCTCCCCTGATAGAAAATGGAACAATTTTCTTCTTGCCAGAGCAATATCAGTTAATAGAGCAATTGGTGCAGTTTCCAAAGGCGTCACACGACGACGGTCCCGATGCCCTCGAAATGGCTGTCAGGGTTTTAAGAAAACAGAAGTTACCGAGGATTAGAACGATTTAACCCGTAGGGGTGAACAGCCGTTCGCCCTTACAAACCAAGGAGATGAAAAAAAATGGGATTCATTTCAAGCTTGTCCCTGAATGGTTTTATCAGGGAACTCAAGCAAAAGTTTAACAGAACGCTGCCGGTATTAATCTATCCGTCCGCCTTAGGCGGACAAGAATATGGTGCCCCGATAGATTGGCGGAGCAAGGACTACCTTGAGATTTATGGCAATGCTGAATACTCAAACGTATGGGTATTTGCCTGTGTAAAGGCAATTGCACAGACGGTTGCAAGTGTGCCCATGGTATTTTACAGTGATACAAAGAACGGCAGGGAAAGATTGCCAGATAATCATCCCCTTACAGAACTCTTCTGGGGCGTTAACCCCGTAATGAGCCGATACGATTTCTGGGAGGCTACCATGGTCTATCTCGAGCTTACAGGAAACTGCTTCTGGGCGCTGGAGCGAGCAACGGGCGACGGGAGACGAGCGACGGAAATATGGCCCCTCAGGCCTGACCGCATACGTATAGTACCCGATAGAACCTCGTTCGTCAAAGGATACATATTTTCTGTTGGAGAACGTAGCGTTGGATATGACAGGGACGAGGTGCTTCACCTCAAATACTTTAATCCGCTGAATGACTGGTGGGGCATATCTCCCCTTTCTGCTGCAAGGCAAGGCTTGCTTGCCGATTACTATGCGGTTATGTATAATAAGAAATTCTTTAAACAGGGTGCAAGTCCATCTGGCGTTTTTGTTGCTGAAGGGGCGATAGACGAATCGAGTTTCCGTCGCCTGCAAAAGGAACTGGAATTGGTATACTCAGGGGTGGATAGGGCGCACAGACCAATGCTCCTTGAATCTGGGCTAAAATGGCAAAGCATAAGCCTGCCGCAGAAGGATATGGAGTTCATCAACCAGCGTAAGATGAGCAGGGAGGAAATCCTGAGTATCTTTAAGGTGCCACCCGCAGAGGTTGGAATATTTGAATATGCAAACTATGCTAATGCCCAAATGCAGGATAAGATTTTCTGGACAAAGTGCATCATTCCACGGCTAATAAAGATCGAAGAACATCTTAATACATTTCTTATTCCGCGTTTTGGCGAGGGCATCTTTGCAAAATTTGACCTCAGCAAGGTTGAGGCATTGCAAGAGAATGAGGACCTAAAAAGCACCGTCGCCCAGCGTCTCGTAGGCAGTGGCATCTGGACTGCCAACGAAGCCCGCAAAAGGCTATGGAATATGGAGCCACTATAAAAAAACAGGGGTCGAGTGATAAGGGGTTAGTCAAAAAAGGCTGAAGGCTGAGGAAAAGATAGGCTGAAGACAAATCCTAAATCCGAAATCCTAAGCACTAAACAAATCCTAAATTCGAAGCTCTAAATTACAAACCCTTTGTTTAGAATTTCGGATTTCAGATTTGTTTAGGGTTTAGATATTAGGATTTAGAGTTTTTCCCTCAGCTCTCAGCCTTAAGCCTGTGTTTAACTCGCCACTATCACCTCGTCACTTATCACTATGTTTAAACCATTCGACTGTTTTTCTTAGCCCCTCCTCGAAGCGCACGTCCGCATCATAATTAATTAGTTCTTTTGCCCTGTCAATGTTTGCGCGTGTGTGCCTTACGTCGCCTTTGCGGGGCGGGGTGTGTGTGGTTTTAAGCTCTTTGCCCAGTATTTTACTTAGTATTCCAATCAAATCCATTAAACTGTGGTGTTCGCCACAGGCGATGTTGAGTACTTCTCCTGAGAGGGGATTGGGTGAGGTGGCTGCCAGAACGTTTGCCTTTACAGCGTTGGATATGTATGTGAAATCCCTTGTTTGAAGCCC
>JACQHT010000139.1 GCA_016198835.1 Planctomycetota bacterium
CTGGTAACCACACACGTGGCACTTGAAAGGGTTCCTCATTTGCTCAATGTTGAAGATATAGAGGACACCATAACGATTACTGCCGATGCACTTGGAAGATTTTTCAATCTGAAAACCCAGAGGATAGCCGTAAGTGGCCTTAATCCTCATTCCGGAGACTACAGCCGCTTCGGCGCCGAGGAAAAGGAAATTATAATACCTGCCATAGAAAGGGCTGTATCAAAGGGCATTAATTGCAGTGGGCCAGTCTCGCCTGATATTGTTTTTTATAAGGCGCTCAATGGTGACTTTGATGCCGTTGTCTCTCTTTATCACGACCAAGGTCTTATACCCTTGAAGCTCATTGCTTTTGATAAAGGCGTTAATATTACGCTGGGACTTCCAATAATACGCACATCGCCTGACCATGGCACTGCTTATGATATTGCTGGAAAAGGAGTTGCAAACCCAACCTCTATGATTGAAGCAATCAAGGTGGCTGCCAGGATGGCAAAAGCAAAACAATTGTAAATTGGAAATTTAAAATTTACAATTTGCATTTTACAATTGGAAATATGAACTTACTCAAAGGTCCTCATACTAAGACTTTACTCAAAACCATCTTTTCTCAGAGAGGCATTCGACCAAGAAAGAGGTTAGGACAGAACTTCCTCATAGACCAGAACATACTGCGATTTATAGTTAATGCGTCTTCAGTTGGTGCTGATGATATAATCCTCGAAGTAGGTACAGGCACAGGGGCTTTAACATCATTACTTGCCGAAAAAGCACAAATGGTTTTTTCCGTAGAGATGGATACGGGATTATTTAAGCTTGCCAGTGAGGCATTACAATCGTACAGTAATATCCGTCTCATAAATAAAGATATATTAAGCTCTAAAAGTGCCCTCGAACCACAGGTTGAAAACGAATTGTTAAGTTATATCAGGTCTTTGCAAAGAAAATTGATTCTAAAGGTTGTATCAAACCTTCCATATTCAATAAGCACCCCTTTAATTATAAAACTCTTAGAGGGACCTTTACCAATTGAACTAATGGTATTGACGTTACAAAGAGATATAGTAAATAGACTGGTAGCGCAACCAGGGACGAAAGATTATGGAATTTTATCTATAACAGCACAACTCTTTTCCGACATAAATTTAATTAAAACCCTCTCCCCAGAAGTCTTCTGGCCTACCCCAAAAATAGAATCTGCCGTTGTAGTGCTCCATGTGCATAAGGAAAAATTAAAGAATATTTCTAATTATGAACTATTTCAAAAGATAGTACATGCAATCTTTGAATCCCGTCGCAAAATAATTGTTAATAGTTTTGTTCGCCTAAGCGAATCCGCCTCAGGCGTGACAAGATTTAAGCCTCTCCTTATTCCAAAGGAACAGTTGTTAACTATTCTAAGGGGCCTTGGCATTGCACCTGACCAGAGAGGCGAAACACTCACACCAGAACAATTTGCCCATCTGTCAGAAGAAATAAACCTGTTCCTGACAGGTTCAGGAATTTGTTTTTAGTGCAACATCAAGAAAGCTGAACCCTTATAGCAATTTAATTAAAAGCACGGTGAGAAAAAACAGATTTGCAGTACATAATCACTTACTGTAATAATATTTACAACTCAGGATGTCCTGAATTTTGCACATCAAACATACAATTTGAAAATAACTTTTTTTTACTAATTTTTTTTACAAAAAATTTTTAACGATAATTAAATTGCAAATCCTATTGCTATCAAAAATGTTGCGATTTTTTGAGACTCGTGCCAGATTGTCGTAAAAGAAAGATTAAATTTTTTTGCTTTGACAGAATTTTCTCTATTTGATAACATCCTCCCACCAAAACTAAAAATCCCAAATACAACCCGCCTCCAGGCGGGGCGAACTTCTAATTTGAGGAGTGTCCCTAAAAATGAAAACACAAATAGAATCAAACGCGAATCTCGCCCCATGCGGGATGGAAATATGGGAAAAATTACTTGATAAAGTTCAGCAACAAGTAGGAAAAGAACGTTTTAACCTCTGGTTCAGGTGTACACATCTTTTGTCATTTAACGACTATTCCATTACTATCGGTGTGCCAAACACGTTCATCCAATTCAGGTTAGAAAAAAACTTCCTGCCGCTACTGAAGGAAGGTATTACAAGCTTTACAAAAAAGGAACTTAAAATAAATTTCTCAATTGACCCGAACCCATTTCATCTGATAAGCGAGAGACCTCCCGAGGCTAAATCATTTATTCAAGGTAACCATGAAGGAAACGGTTTTAATACCAGCAAGGTGCTTCCAGAAAAAAAGCTAAGGCTTGAAGACTTTGTCGTAGGGCCTTGTAATAGGCTTGCTTATGCCGTAGCCCTTGAAGTGGTAAAGCAGGGAGAATCAACTTTTAATCCTCTCTTTATACATGGTCCTGTCGGGGTCGGTAAAACACATTTGCTTCAAGGTATATGGAATCGCTTAAGAGAAGACCATCAAGGTTACAATGCTGTATATATGCCAGCAGAACGCTGGACAAATGAATTCATATACTCCTTACAAAAGGGAAAGATGGAATCATTCAGGCAGAGGTATAGAGGCGTAGATGTACTCCTTATAGATGACGTAGATTTTTTCTCAAATAAACTTGGTATTCAGGAAGAATTCCTCCATACCTTTAACACCCTTTATCAACTATCTAAAAGAATGATTTTTACAAGCGATGCGCATCCTAAGCAAATAAATCAATTAAAGGAAAGCTTATCCAGCAGGTTTGTGTCGGGTATGCTTACCAGGATTGAGCAACCGGATTTCAATACGATACTGGCAATATTGCGCTTAAAGGCGGCAAGGTTCAAAAAAGCCTTTCTCGATGATGTACTGGCTTATATTGCTGAAATATCAAAAGGCAACGTAAGGGTGGCGGAAAGTGCATTAACAACGGTTTCAGCCTATGCTAACGTAAATGAAAAAGAAATAGATATTCAAACAGCTCGAGACGCACTTGGCGAGTTCTCCATTAATCGTAAGAATATTACTATTGATGAAATTGAAGATGCCGTTACAGGACATCTTAATATCGCCCGTTCAGAAATCTTTTCTAAAAAGAGGACAAAGGCAATTTCACTGGCACGCCAAATTACCATGTATCTTACCAGAACCCATACAAACTTTTCATATCAACAAATTGGCAGCCATTTCGGGAATAAATCTCATGCCTCGGTTATTTTTGCCATAAAAAGGATTGAGGCACAACTCAGGAATGACCCCCAACTTAAGACCATTTTGGAGCGGATAAAAGAAAAAATCACCTCGTAAAGCATACTCTTGAAGGGCTGGAATGGTGGTCTACAAAGCGCAATAGGCTCTCGAATTGGTATGTACCCCCATGGGGATTTGAACCCCAGTCTCCAGGCTGAGAACCTGGCATCCTGGGCCACTAGACGATGGGGGCGTTTATCTTAAGATACCCCGATTTTAACAAATAGTTTTATAAATGCAAGCGAAAAGACAATAGGCAAGAAAAGATGTAAGGCGTGAGAAGTAAGACGAAAATCGTCTCACATCTCACTTCTTAGTCTCCTCTGTAAACCAGGATTTTTCCCTTGCACATATATCTTTTATTTGTTATAATTCATCACAGAAATGCAGAAAAGCTCTGCCATGTGCGTGTTTGAAAGTAGAATATTTTTAGAACCGATACCTTTAAACCCGAGGGCCCTTCTTTGTTAGTGGTGCACATGCTGCCAATCCGCCTTAGGCGAACTGGAAGAAGTGCTGAAGCTATCATAGGGCACCTAACTTAAAATGCGGGTTCAAAAATATACTTTCTCACGGCATTGCGGTGGAGCTTTATTTCTTTAGGGAATAGGTTATAGGTCATAGGTATAGGTCACCTATTACCTACCACCTAATACCTACCACCTGTCACCTTACCAGATGAACCTCTTTCAGACTGTAAAATCAAACCGAATTAATCCGCCTCAGGCTGATGCGCCGCTTGCTGTACGCATGCGTCCAAGGACGGTTGAGGAATTTGTCGGACAAACTCACTTCTTTGGACCTGGTAAGCTACTCCGCAAGATGCTTAAGGCTGACCGTCTTGTATCCGTATTGTTCTACGGACCGCCAGGAACAGGGAAAACGGCCTTGGCGTACGTTATCGCCAATCTTACAAAGGCTCACTTTGAAGTTATTAACGCCACCACCTCCAGCGCCAAAGAAATACGGGAAATACTGCAAGATGCGATAGATAGAAAAGTAAAACTTCACCAGAGAACCGTCCTCTTTGTTGATGAGCTTCACAGATTTAACAAGTTGCAGCAGGATATACTTCTCCCGGATGTGGAGAAGGGGACGGTTATTTTAATCGGCGCTACAACGCATAACCCATTTTTTGCAATTACCTCGCCTCTCATTTCGCGTTCGCAAATCTTTCAGTTTGAACCTTTGAACCTTGACGAAATAAAAATCATTGTAAAAAGGGCACTGGAGGATACGGAAAGGGGACTTGGAAATTACAAGGTCGAAATTACGCCAGATGCATTAGAACATCTTGCAAAGATGTCAGATGGCGATGTTAGGAGGGCATTAAATGCACTTGAGGTAGGCGTACTTTCTGCAGTTCCCAGACCCGATGGCACGATTTATTATGACCTGTCAGTGGCAGAAGAATCTATACAAAAGAAGGCGATTGTGTATGATAGGGATGAGGATGCACATTATGACGCCGCATCTGCCTTTATAAAGAGTATGAGGGGCTCAGACCCCGATGCTGCGCTTTACTGGATGGCAAAGATGCTTGAGGCTGGTGAAGACCCCCGCTTTATTGCACGTCGCATAGTCATCTGTGCCGCAGAGGATGTTGGCAATGCAGACCCAAACGCACTGGTTGTCGCTAATGCCGCCCTTAACATATCAGAGTTTATAGGCTTACCCGAGGCTAAGATTCCTCTTGCCCAGGCAGTAACGTATATTGCCTCCGCCCCTAAAAGCAACGCCTCTTATATGGCAATTGAAAAGGCTCTTGAAGACGTCAAAGAAGGCAGAACCTTGCCAGTACCCAAGCATCTGCGCGATGCAAGCTACCGGGGCGCCAAAAAGCTTGGTCACGGTGTGGGATACAAATATCCGCACAGCTACAAAGGCAAGTGGGTTGAACAAGAATACATCCCATGTGACAAAATCTATTATGAACCTGGCGATGCAGGTTATGAAAAAAATATAAAGGAGCGGCTCGACAAACTAAGAAAGCGGATTAAGCCCAATGAAGATTGAAATACTCGGGGCGGAGACGATGGGGGCAAGGTCTTTATGTTGTTACGTAGAGACTAAAGATACAAAGATACTTATAGACCCGGGTGTATCTCTCACACCCTGGAGATTTGGACTTAAGCCCCATTTGTATGAACTTGCAGCCTCACGCCTCATAAGAAAAAGAATCCTGAATAGGGCAAGCGATGCTGATGCTGTAGTTCTAAGCCATTACCATTTCGACCATTACACCCCCGCCTTCCCCAGACTCTACGATTGGTCTGATGAAACTACGGCAACCAAAATATACAGTGGCAAGACAATATTCGCCAAATCAAATTCAAACAATATCAACTATTCCCAGAAGAAGAGGTCGTATTATCTTTATGAAAGAAAAGATTGTAAAATACACGAGGCTGACGGTTCTATCTATAAAAACCTTACTTTTTCAACCCCGGTCTTTCATGGAGAAAAGGATTCTAAACTCGGATATATAATTATGACCGTGATAGATGACAATGGAGAAAGATTCGTACATGCCTCTGATTGCCAATGTTTCCTTGAGACTACTATAGAGATGATTATAGATTATAAGCCCACAATCGTACTTACAAGTGGACCGCCACTGTATCTTGCTCAAATTGAAAAGGGCTCAATCGAAGCCGCATCGAGAAATATCGCAGAGTTGTCGAAACATATACCAACATTGATTATAGACCATCACTTGACGAGGTCTGAAAGGTACGGTGAATTTTTAACAAAGGCAGTCAGTGCTTCATCTAAGGATAATCACAAGATTTACACAGCAGCGGAATTCATGCAACTGAAGCCATGTCTTTTAGAATCCAGGAGGAAGGAACTTCACGAAAAGATACCCCTCCCAGAGGATTGGCACGAAAGATTTGCTAATAAGGATGAAAAGGTAATGGACGAGATAGAAAGAATTGAAGATAACATCTTACATGATAACCTTTTAATAAATTAGTGCCATTCCAGTTTTTGCTACTTATTGTATTATTTGCTATATTTATCCCCCACAAATTTTGTTGGTACGGGATTTAGTTGGAACGGCGCTATGAGTCTGTCGGGAAAATCTCTTCTACCGAATTGACAGGTCGGAATTGTTTGTACAGGTACGTTTGTTGTGTCGAGAGGCAGGTTTGGTTAAGCTTGGGCATGTTGCGCTGGATGGTACAAAGATAAGGCGAATGCCTCAAAGCACAAGGCGCTGAGTTATGAGTGGATGTGCGAGAAGGAGAAGGAGCTTGAACGTACAGAACTGGCTGCCAAGTTCAAATTTCTCTCGGAAGGCATACTTTCTGGAGCTGTATTCTGACAAACCACTATCTACGTAGGGTTTGGCTGACGGGTAAAGACCTTTCCTTTTAGTAAACCAAGTAGTCCAGAAATGGTGTAAAAGCAAAAGGCTGCAGAAACAGTAATCTGTGGGCAAAGCACAAAAAAGATGGTTGCGCTTACTACCTCCAAAAGGAATGGTATGGTACCATGTTGTTTTGCCGTGAAAAATACCTTTGCATGGGTGTATCGCACCTTGCATATCATTAAAATAGCCAGAACAAAGGCTGAAGCAGGAAGAAATATTAGAACCACATCTGTTTCGAAGCGCGTATGAAGATAAGCATTAAGTATTAAAAGCGATGCAATAGCACCACCTGCAGATGTGGTTGGTAGCCCTGTAAAGGTCTGATGGTGCGCTCCATCAGGCTGAGAAGCGCTCTCTGTACCAAAAAGAGCGGTACATGTCTGCGACTCACAACTAAATCTTGCGAGCCTGACGGCTGCACATATTACAAAGAAAAAACTGACACCCCAAACAATTATAGGTGAAATCTCAGTACAAATCCTACCTACCATAATTGCTGGGGCAATACCAAAGGTGACGAGGTCTGCGAGTGAATCTAACTGGCTCCCAAATTTGCTTGTAGAGTTAGAAATGCGTGCCACCTTGCCATCAAAGGCGTCGAGCACTGTAGCCAATATTATTAGCCACCCGGCATATTCGAACCTTTGTCCGAATACACATATCATTGAGGCAAACCCACACCCCATGTTCCCGAAGCTAATTAGTGCAGGTAAAAAATCTCTCACCTTCAACCCTAATATCCTCCATTTGTAACATTTAGAATTAACAAACTGCTCTATTGAATCATATATTCAATTCTTGTGCCAAAAAATGGGTTTATCTTAAGGAAAATAATATATTGGCTAAGTTGCTTTTTACTCTATCCTTGTAAAAAATACTAATATAAAATCATGGCGATAGGGGGATAGTAAAAGTGCAGTAATTTTGATGCAGACGTAGGGAGAAGTTTGCAGTCCACACTTCTTTAAAAAGAAGTATACCCCGCACCTTCTTGAAAAAAGTAAGTTTATTTTGACGCAACCGTCTCTTGCCCTTCTGTTTTGCTCATGGCAAGTCTGACCTTATCGCAAATATCTCTAATTCTTTGCAGGTCTTCTTCCTTAAAATTGATGGTCTTTCCAAGACTTGCTGCGGTGATAAGGTATTCCAGGGACCGCCGATAGTTTTCTGCATAGTAGTAGTCCCTTACCCCGGTATAAAAATAGTACAAAAACTCTATCTCTTTATCATCTTTTTTTAACCGCTGAATCTTTTCAATAGTAGTGGCAGCCTTATCATAAAAGCCGCTTTCAAAATAACTCTTAGCGGCTATAGAATATGCCTCGACAGAACCTCCCCTGTACATAAGCTGGAAGAATTCCTTCAAACCCTTCAGCCCAAAAACTTGATTGACAAGGTGTTTGTTCTCAATCATAAATCTTACAAGCAAGCCGTTATTATAATGCTCCGGCAGAAGAGCCTTAAACTGGTTAAGAATGTCACCGAGGAGAGCATCAATTTCCTCAAATTCCTTGGGAAGTCGCTCTTCAACCCTAACTGTTAGTTTCTTAATGCGGTTAAAGAAATCCTTTTCATAATCTGTTTTGGCATGGTTCTTTTCTAATTCCATGTGGCATGGACTATAAAATTCAAGCTGATAACAATCCTCCCGCACCTTCATCACCTCGTGGAAGAAAGAACTAATTGCAAGGTCAAATAATTTCCCTTTATCAAGGTTGCTGTTTGCTGACATGGCATTCTGCCTGAAAATGCTATGGCATGCTTCTTTCAAGTTATAAAGGATAGATTGTCCCTTGTCATCTACCAACTTTTGTACATCTTCAAACTTTAACGTGCCGTCCTTATATTTTCCATATATCTCACGATATAAAATCACTACCGTTAAGAACCACTTTGTTATATCAACAATCTGTCGTTCCCGTTCCCGTCTGAGAAATACGTTCATTTGAACCCACCCCGCTTGCCTTTTTGAAAGAAGTAAGCTAAAAAGTTTTATCAATCCTTAGAGAGACGTTAAAAGCAAACATTTTATGTATACCATATATAAAGAGACAAGTCAATGGGTTTGCTGTTCATACTTGTCTTGAGTGAAGTCGAATGCTTACTTTCTTGAAAAAAAGTAAGCAAAAAAACTTGCTCTGAGAGGAACGAAGGGTCTTATTTAGAGATTCTTCATCTGCTTGAGGCGGAATCAGAATGATACTTTATGTCAGTTTTTGCCTCCCCTTTTTTAAAAAGGTAAGGGTGGACAGGTGAATATTATTAAACAATTACATAATATTTGTTGAAAAAAGTCAACATTAACATAAAGTATTGTATTACCGATTCTTAAATTAGATTTTTATCTAAAATTCTCTTATATTGTCAACTATAGCAGAATTTTTGCAAATCTCAGACCTTTAGAACCGGCATCCACAATTCCCCATTGTCTTTTCTCAAATCTTTACAATACCGATACTTACATGATATATTCTTCATTTCTAAAATATATACGCTTAATTGGCACAGAAAGTGCGCTATTTACTACGTGTGTGAGGGATTGTCCTATAACATTCCAGTCAAACCCTGACAATATATAACGGAGGAAAATATGGCAATAAACGGAAGGATGACAATTACTGAAGTTGCTGAAATAGTTGGTGTCTGCCCGAAAACCATTGTAAGGTGGGAGCTTACAGGAAAGGTAAGTAGGGCTAAACGAGACTGGCGCGGCTGGCGGATTTATGAGAAGGATGCTGTTAAGGAGTTAATCAAGTTTCATGAATCAATAAATGACCCCCAGGAAAGGACTAATACCCCACAATCTAAAACTCTACCTGCCCAAGGCGGGTAGGTTGTGGGGCACAACTAATTTTAAAGGAGCCAATTATGACAAAAAGGAAAAAGCTAATGTGCTCGTTGGTTGTTATTACCTATTTAGCTGGAGGCTGTACTCCTTACAGTGAAATTAAAACAAGGATGCTAACATACAAAGACAAAGAGAACAGATTAGAGGTTATAAATGGGACATACAGGATGGGTGCGGCTGATGAGATAGCTGTCACTGTCAGGGATAATCCCGACCTAACCTCACGAGGACGCATTCGTCCCGATGGAAATATGACAGTTAATTTAATAGGCGACGTATATTTAGAGGCTCTGACGCCGAGAGAGGCTGGCGATAAGTTACACAAATTATTTCAGCAATATTTAAGGGATTTGCCCAGGGAAGCTGTAGGGGTTGAGGTTGTGGGTTTTTTTAGTAAAAGGGTATACGTATTTAGCTATGGGCTTGGTGAAAGGCAGATACCATTTACCGGGGATACAACTGTAGTGGATGCTATATCGTCATCTGGGCTCTTGGGGATAACCTCTGCACCGAGGAGGATAATGATAGTACGTGGAGAACCAGTTCCTGAAAAACTGCCAACGATGTTAAAGGTAAACCTGGTTGATATAGTGGTTAAGGGAAGGAATGAAAAGAATATTCCACTTCGAGAAAATGATATTGTTTACATCCCGGCTAACGTGTTTGGAAGGATAGGTTACGCAACGCAACTCTTCTTCCTCCCAATCAGTTCCTTGCTCGGCATTGGCAGGGTAGCTGGAACTGCAGCATTTGCAGGGCCAGCCGCTCTTGTTGGTTATGGGGGATACGGAGGATACGGGGGATACGGGGGGTATTATGGTGTGCCTACTCGCTAAAAAGAAAAGAGGCAAAAAGGCAAATAAACATCTTAACCTCTTAACCTTTTTATCTTTTTATCTTAAACGGAGCATATAGTAATGCAACAACAGGAACAAACATTTGACATTCAAAAGTACAGGAGAATCTTTCTCCGGCACAAGGCGCTTATAATTGTAATACTTTCGACTTTCCTTGTGTTTTCTACGGCTGCCGTACTCATAATGCCCAACGTGTATAGGGCAAGATGCGTGCTTTTAATAAGGGGGTCAAGCAAACTTGATAAGGTGCTTCTCAAGGTAGGAGACATTAGAGCCATAGAAGCTATAGACCTATTAGGCATTGTCAGGGAAAAAATGCTTGGTTGGGAGGCTGTAACCCAGGCAATTGAGACCTGCGGTCTGAATAAGGACATTCCAAAGAACGACCCAAAATTCCTCGAAGACTTATATTTTACAACGATTGAAAGCGTGACGGTATTACCAATAGGAAAGGACTTAATCGGGGTCTCATACGAGGGGGAAAATCCTTATATAAACTATAAGATGTTAGACAGCCTTGTTTCCTCATTTATGGAATACACCTTAAAGCTGTCGCGCACAGAGGCAGACGAAAGTTTAGATTTTATTGAAAGGGATTTGGTGCGGTTAAAAAACAATCTTGATGACTCTGAAAAGAAACTGCAAGAATTCGAGGAGGAACACGCAGCTGAGTTACCATTAACCGAGGGTGGTAAGATGGCTCAACTGGCGGTTGCCAACAAGGAGCTTGCCGATATAGAAAGGCAGATTCTGGTTGAAAATGAGCGACTAATAACATTAAACACAAAAATAGAAGGAGAAAAGGATTCAATTACAGGAGAGGTAGTTAAGGAAGCCAACCCAGCGGTAGCAGAGTTTACGAAGCGTATTATTGATACGGAAATCGAACTTAACGATATGCGTGCAAAGTACTACGATGGACATCCTTCCATAAATATGGCAGAAAAACGCCTAAAGGCGCTTCAGGAGAAACTCACTGAAGAAAAGGAAAAGGTTATAAGCAAAGAAACGTCCGTTACCAATCCTATTTATACAGGCTTACTTGAAAAGAAGTTTGAAGTGGAATTGCAACTAAAGACACTTTACACCCGCAAAACAGACGTTGTATCCCAAATTGCTACGCTTCAGGAGCAAGTCGCACTTATACCGGCTCTTAAGCAAACACTTGCAAAGCTTCAAAGGGATTACAACGTTAACAAAGAACTCTACAACCAGAGGCTGCAACAACGTTCAAGGGCTGAATTAGAAAAGGAGATGTCCTTAAGCATGAAGGAAAGCCCTTTTAGTATTGTCGAACCACCAAGGATATCTTACACGCCTGTGAAGTCCCGAAAATTGAAGGTATTCTTGATGGGAGTTATCTTGGGTGGAATAATGGCATTTGGATTAGCCTTTGGTCTGGAACAGGTTGACCAACGGTTCAAAGGCGTTGACGACGCTAAAGATTTCTTAAAAATGCCCATCTTTGGTATGATTCCTACGATTATTACCAAAGGGGATTTGCTCAAAATCAGAAGAAGAAAAAGAAGGCGATTAATTTCGGCGGGGGTCGCCGCCATATTACTAATAGCGCTGACGACGGTGTGCATCGAGGTAGAACCGGTCAATGAGGTTATGCACGCCGGATTGGAAAAGATACAAAAGAAAATGAGTAACTTAAAATAGGATACCCGCACCCTGACTCTCGCCCTTGAGGGGGAGGGAAGGCAGAGGGTGCAGAAATGCAGGAAAGAATATGTATACACAATTTTATGGCTTTAAAGAATACCCTTTCAAACTGACGCCGGACCCAGATTTTCTCTATCTGAGCCCCGTTCACAAAAAAGCCCTTTTATACTTAACCTACGGATTGGAAACAAAAAAGGGCTTTATCCAACTTACAGGTGAAGTTGGTTCTGGTAAGACCACCATAATAAGAAGCTTGTTAAAGAACCTCCATAAAGAGGTTAAAACAGCCTACATTGTAAATCCAAAGCTCACGTTTGACGAGTTATTTCGCACAATACTTTCCCAATTCTCAATAATAGCGTCTGATTCTGCGGAGTCGAAGGACCGCCTGCTTGACAAATTTTATCAATATCTAATCGGTCAAGCAAAGAATGAATGTCCTGTAGTAATTATATTAGATGAAGCACAAGATATTGAACCTTCAGTGCTTGAGGAGATTCGCCTTTTATCAAACTTAGAGACCGATAAGGAGAAGTTAGTGCAAATTATCTTTGTTGGACAACCCGAACTCAGGCATATATTCTCTCGACCCGAATTAAGGCAGTTAAAGCAAAGGATATCCTTAGCAGTTCACATCGAGCCGTTAACCAGAACAGAAATAGAACGTTATATAAATCACCGGCTGACGGTTGCCAGTGCAAATGGGAGTGTGGTTTTTGAAAAAAGGGCATGCGATGAAATCTATCAATATTCAAAGGGTATTCCCCGGCTTATAAACATTGCCTGCGATGCCACCCTACTTGCTGGATATGTTAAAGAAAAAAAGGTTCTTGATGGCGCAACGGCGAAAGAGGCAATATTAGAATTAACTACCAATGATGAAAAGCAAGCCACCGTGCATACAGGTTCGCAAGATGTTACGGCATGCTTTTCACCGGAAGAAGCTGTCCGCCTGAGACGGATCCCCTCGACCAAACCCGCTACAAGTATAATATCAAAGATATGCAAACCGCGCTGGAAGGTTGCGCTTGCCATTTCACTCCTTTTTGCCTCAATAGCCGCTGGAGTTACCTTAACGTTCTGGGGGCAGCTTACTCATCAAAAGCTGGACCATAAGACTTCAGTTATCAAAGAAGTCCAGTCTGTGATGCCCGACCCAAAATCAGAAGCCAACCCTGAATCAAGTTCAGGGTCAGAGAAAAAGGATGGTGCATAAATGTCAAATATTGAAAAAGCCTTAGAAAAGGCTGCCAAGGAACATAAGAGGTTTGATGGAGAAACCGTTGAGCCCGTGTTGCCTTATGTAGCCGAATCGTTCGATGAAAACAAGGTAGATGAACATATTGTTTCATATTACGATAGCATTGGAAGGCAGACATGGACAAGAACCGTACCAGTTATGGAAAGTTTTCGGCGATTAAGGCTAAAAATTCGTAACGTGTTTGAAACAAACTCCTACAAAACGTTCGCATTTGTAAGCGCTTCTCAGGGCGAAGGAAAGAGTACCACGACACTAAATGTGGCAATTACTCTTACCCAGGACATCAACTGTCGGGTTGTTGTGCTCGATGCGGACTTAAGAAGGCCAGCCATTCACAGATTTCTAGGGCTTAGGCCAAGAAAAGGATTGGCCAATCTCTTGAACAACGAAACCGATGTTGGCAGTGTAGTTATGGAAACTTTTATCCCTCGTTTAAGTATCTTACCGGCTGGAGATAAGCCAAGGAATACGTGTGAGCTCTTGACCTCAAAAAAAATGGGAGAAATAGTAGCGACTTTAAAGAGCCAGTTTGATTTTGTCATTATTGATACCCCTCCTGTACTGGCATTTTCAGAAACTGTTCCAGTATGCAGGCTGGCTGACGGTGTGATATTTGTTATAGAAGCCAACCATACAAAAAAGCGTCCTGTAAAGCGCTCACTGGAATTATTGCAGGATTGTAATGTCTTAGGTTTTGTCTTGAACAAGGAAGAGATTGCAAGTTCTGACTATTACGGTCATATATACAAAACCAATTATTAGTATCCAATTGGTTTAACCTGACCAACCTTATCTTCTTAAAAATACCCCTGAAATATAATGCAAGTTAAGGTACTTTCAACTGAGGAGAGAGAAGAATGGGATAGTTATGCCCAAACTTCTCAGGAAGGCACGGTATATCATTTAACAGCCTGGAAGGGAATAATTGAAAACATTTTTGGCCATAAAACATGTTACATTTATACAAAAGAACATGACAAAATCACTGGAATCCTGCCACTGGTTTTGATGAGAAGCTTGCTCTTTGGAAAGTTTATAATCTCTGTGCCTTTCTTTAATTATGGTGGTATATGCACAAGCGACGAAAGTGCAAGAAAAGCCCTGCTTAACCATGCAATAGAAATAGCCAAAGGTGTAAATGCTGAATTTATAGAGTTTCGGCATTCCAAAAATAACGATTTGGAACTTCCCGTTAAACTGTCAAAGGTTTGCATGGTTTTGAAATTGTCTTCAGTAGAGGAAGTTTGGGGCAATTTTAAATCCAAATTGAGAAACCAAATAAAAAGACCTGAAAAGGCTGGAATGATTGCAAGGATTGGCGGGCTGGAAGAACTTGACAATTTTTATTTTGTTTTTGCCAGAAACATGAGGGACTTAGGCACCCCGGTTTATCCAAAAAATTTTTTCAGAATTATTTTAGAAAAGTTTCCAGAGCATTCAAGGATATGCACTGTCTTGATTAAAGACAAACCAGTTGCATCGGGATTTACCCTGGGTTTTAAGGATAAACTGGAAATTCCATGGGCGTCCTCACTCAAAGAATACAACATCTTTAGCCCTAATATGATGCTTTACTGGAATGTTTTACAGTATGCCTGCAAGAATGGTTATAAAGAATTTGATTTTGGAAGGTCAACAATAAGGGGGAGTACGTATAGGTTTAAAGAGCAGTGGGGGGCAAAACCGTTACAGCTTTACTGGCATTATTGGAAGCCAAATCTGTCTGAGGCGGATAAACTTCCAGAACTGAACCCCCATAACCCAAAATTTAAATTGGCAATAAAGACGTGGCAAAGACTCCCTCTCTGGTTGACAAATGCCATTGGACCTTTGATTGTAAAGTATCTACCTTAGTTATTATAAAAAGGGTAAAGGACTCACCCACCCTTCTGAAATAAGATGATTGTGTTTAGCTTAATACCACCAGCAGGACATACAATCCCTTTAATAGATTTTTTATCAGCAACACTAAACTGTGTATTTTCCAGGAATAACGAGGGATTTTTCTTAAAAAAAATGAAAGCCTTTTTAGGGGCTAAATATTGCTATTTAGTCTCCTCCGGTACAGCAGCGCTTTACATAATATTAAGGTCATTGAAACTTGACACCCCGCGAAATGAAGTAATTATCCCTGCTTATACATGCCCATCGGTAGCAGCCGCTATAGTAAAGGCGGGGCTAAAGATAAGGCTATGCGATGTCAATAAAAACAACTTTAATTATGATATTGAATCCTTAAAGAACATAATTTCTTCAGATACCCTGTGCATTGTAACGGTTCATCTTTTTGGGATATACACTGACGTGCAGGCGCTCAAAGACCTCTGTGTTCAAAAAAATATATATCTTATAGAGGACGCTGCACAGGGCTTTGGTAATTATGTTGAAAATCCGGATGGAAACAAAATGTTAGGTACACTTGGCGATGTCGGATTCTATAGTTTTGGAAGAGGTAAGCCTCTGAACTTAATGCATGGAGGCGCAATCGTAACAAATTCAGAAAAAATTGCAAATAAGATAAAATGGGTTTATGCCCAATTATTAGAACCCTCATTTTTGACAGACATCATCGTCATATTAAAAACCTTCTTGTACAGATTGTTTTTTCATCGAGGGTTATACTGGATTCCCAATTCAATCCCATTTTTGAAACTCGGAGAGACTATATTTTCATTAAGTTTTTCCATAACAAGAATGAGC
>JACQHT010000140.1 GCA_016198835.1 Planctomycetota bacterium
CCGTATAATACTGCTACACCGCCTTCCTTATGATTTGGATTCTCCTTTGTTCTTATAATTTCGTTGTCAAACACCTCAGCCTGCTTCGAAATCTCAGAAATTGTTAATCCTGATACCGTTAAACAATCATTGAGGCTATTTCCCAGTCGTTTCATTAATGCCGGCACGCCACCAGCGTAGTAGAAATCTTCAAGATAGTATTCGCCGCCCGGTAATAAACTCACCAGATGAGGTGTCCTTGCGCTTATTTTGTCAAAGAGCTTCAAATCTATTTCAAGCCCCGCCTCACTTGCTATTGCAGGGATATGAAGACAAGAGTTCGTTGAACCGCCAAGTGCCATGTCAATGGCTATACCATTTTCAAATGCCTCCCTGGTCATTATCCTTCTTGCCGTAATATTATCTTTGACTAATTGAACGACCCTTTGGCCGCTTTTATAAGCAATCCTGTCCTTTTCGGCAGAAATGGCAAGGGTTGCAGCGCATTTGGGCAAGGACATACCCATGGCTTCAGATACACAAGCCATGGTGTTGGCAGTATAAAGCCCCTGACACGACCCCGGTCCAGGACAAGCCTCTAATTCAAGGCATTCCATTTCCGCATCCGTTATTTCTCCCTTGAGCCGCCTCCCTACAGCCTCAAACGTGTCTTTGACCATCGAGAGCTTCTGCATCTTGTAACGGCCCGAAATCATAGGTCCTGCAGTAACAACGATACCAGGAATATCTATTCGGGCAAGACCCATGAGCATTCCAGGGGTAATCTTATCGCAATTTGTAAGCAGGACAAGCCCATCGAGGCAGTGGGCATTCGCTACACACTCAATCATATCTGCAATCAACTCACGCGATGCGAGCGAGTAATGCATGCCTTTGTGGCCCATAGCAATGCCGTCACAGATACCAGGAACACCGAATATGAAACTTATGCCTCCTCCAGCATACACCCCCTTCTCGATAGCCGTTTCCAGCCGTCTCATGTGGGTATGGCCAGGGATTAGCTCGCTATAACTGCTTGCTATGCCAATAAAAGGCTTCCCTAAATCTTCCTTGCTAACACCGGTTGCATATAATAACGACCTGGCAGCCGCCCGTTCAAGCCCCTTTGTAATTGTTTCACTACGTAACAATTTTTTTATTACTATCTTTTCAGCCTTGCTCGCATATTAGCAAGCAAAGTATGCAGATTCTCCCTTTCTACCTTCTATTATTAGCCTTATGTAAAAATCTTCGATAATGACTCTGCTTAGAAATTTCCTCAGTTGGCATGTTATCATACCACATAAATCAAGTCAAGGAAATTTTAGTTAGGGGCAAAAAGTAAGTTACTACCCAATGCTTTCAACATGGGCAAACCTGCCTGAGGCGGTAGTTGGCTCGCTTACTTTTTTCTCCTTGACTTTTAGCAGGCGTCATGCTGAAATAACTAAAATCTTATTTTAGACCTCTATTCTATTTTCCCAATCACAAATACTTATTGTAAATGGAAGACAAAAACAAATTCCTCAAAGACGCAGTATTAGTAAGTGGCTGTATTGTTGGCTTACATTGCAGATATAATGGTTCTTCCGATGTTAAAGAGGACGTGCTTAAGAGGCTGAAGGAAATTAACTTTGTTCCTTTGTGCCCGGAACAACTTGGCGGGCTTCCTACGCCAAGGCCGAGGGCATGGATTTCTTCTGGTGACGGAAGTGACGTGCTCTCGGGATGTTCATCTATTATAACTGAGGATGGTAAAGACGTAACCGATAATTATATTAGGGGCGCAAAAGAGGTAGAACTAATAGTAAAACTTTTGGGGATTAAATTTGCTTACATGAAAAACAAAAGTCCATCCTGCGGATTCGGTAAGATATGGCGAGGTGACACGCTGGTTGATGGCAATGGCGTGTGTGCCGCACTACTGGCACAGAATAATGTTGAAATTATACCTGTTTGATTGGGAGGAGAATATATGGATTCTTCGGAACAAGCAGAGGTTCATGGGGTAAGGAAGGTTCAACCATTAAGAAGACTGTATGACTGGGTACTACACTGGGCAGAAACGCCTTATGGGCCGTGGGCGCTCTTTATCCTTGCCTTTTGTGAATCTTCCTTTTTTCCCATCCCACCTGACGTACTATTAATAGCCCTTGCAATATCAATCGCAAAGAAATCCTTTAGATACGCCCTTATTTGCTCTGTGGGTTCGGTGCTTGGCGGATGTTTTGGTTACTTTATTGGATACGAATTCTTTGAACACGTCGGAAAGCCAATCATTCATCTTTATGGTGTGGGTGACAAATTTGAATTGGTAAGCCAGCAATACCAGAACAATGCCTTCGTGGCAGTTGCCATAGCAGGCTTTACACCAATTCCTTATAAAGTATTCACGATTGCCGCTGGCGCCTGCAGTGTGAATTTTCTTACCTTTGTGATAGCTTCTGCCATCAGCCGAAGTGCACGGTTCTTTATAATAGCAGCGCTAATTTATCTTTTTGGCGGCAGGATTAAAAATTTTATTGATAGATATTTTAACGTAATATCAATAGCCTTTGTTGTACTTCTAATAGGTGGTTTTGCCATTATAAAACTTTTAAGATAGCCTGCCATTCCTTCAACAGGCTCACGACAAAACTTATGAAGAAATTTCATTTGTACATCGTTTATTATATCCTTGTGGCATTAACTCTTGTAGCCACCAGTTATAGCCAGCCTATGTTAAGGAACGTGCGAGAGCCTGTAGCAGCCGGGCGTTTTTACCCTTCCGATGAGAACGTCTTAAGAACCGATGTAGAATCATATCTTGTAAAGGTTCCAAAACAAAACCTGCCCGGCAAGCCTGTGGCGCTGATTTCACCAAACGCCGGATATAAATATACTGGAATTGTAGCCGCCCACGGCTATAACACAATTAAAGGTCGTAACTACAAAAGGATTATAATCCTTGCACCAACGCATTATGGCAGGTTCAAAGGGGTATCTATTTCACGTGATACTCATTATCAAACCCCACTCGGTCCTGTAGCGATAGACGATGAGGTTTGTAATAAACTACTTGACCAGCCACCGCTATTTGGTACAGACCCTGAGGCTGATAAAAGGGAATATTCAATTGAAGTCCAGCTCCCATTCCTGCAAAGCGTATTGAAGGACTTCAAAATTGTTCCCCTGCTCCTTGGAAACCTCAAGAAAGAGGATATTGAAAAGGTCGCAGAGGCTATAAAATCTTTCGTGACAGATGACACCCTTCTAATCGCAAGTTCCGACTTTACTCACTACGGAGACGCCTTCAACTACGCTCCTTTTCGAAAGGATATCGAAGAAAACATCAAAAAACTCGATTACGGTGCCTTTGAAAGGATACTTGCATTGGACTCAGAAGGATTCCTTCAATACAGGATTGAAACTGGTATCACTGCTGATGGCTTCCTGCCTATAGGGCTACTTCTCAGACTTTTGCCTCCTGAAGCAAAGGGAACGCTATTAACTTATGAGACCTCTGGCAAACAAAGTGGAGATTTTACTTATTCCGTTAGTTACGCCTCGATAGTGTTTACCAAATGAAAAGCGAGCAACGAGCAATGAGCAATGGGGGTAGACAACGAACTTTATGTTCGTTGAAGTTAGAGTCAACGATGATAAACATCGTTGTCTACCTTTTATCGTTAAGTTTTCTTGCAATGCCAGTTCTTGCCCAACCACAAAAGTCTGTGCGAGAACCGGCAGTCGCCGGGAGCTTTTATTCGGCTGATGAATCCACCTTAAGAGAACAAATAGAATCTTTCTTTAGCAAGGTACCCGAGTCCGCCTCAGGCGGAAACGATAAACCGATTGCGCTCATTTCTCCCCATGCTGGCTACCGGTACTCCGGGCTTGTAACCGCATACGGCTATAACACGATTAAAAACAAGAATTACAAGCGGGTGATTGTGCTTGCCCCAAGCCATTACGGTAGCTTTAAGGGCGTATCTATCCTCCGCGTTACACACTACCGTACGCCACTGGGACTTGTAGAAGTTGATAAAGATGTGTGCGATAAGCTTCTTGAAAATACCTTATTGTTTAGCACTTATCCCGATGCCGATAAGTATGAACATTCCCTAGAAACCCAACTTCCATTTCTGCAAATGACTTTAAAGGATTTCAGGCTTGTACCACTGCTTATTGGATACCTCTCAGGTGAAGATGTTCAAAAGGTTGCTGAGTGTATAAAATCTTTTATTACTAATGAGACTATCCTTATAGCAAGTTGTGACTTCACCCACTACGGGTATAATTTTGATTACGTCCCTTTCAAGAAGGATACAGAGGCAAATATCAAGAAGCTTGATTACGGCGCTTTTGATAGGATACTTGCATTTGATTCCGATGGATTCCTAAAATATAAAACAGAAACGGGTATAACTGCCTGCGGCTACTTGCCTGTGGCTGTGCTTTTAAAGTTATTACCAGTTAACGCCAAAGGAACACTTCTAAATTATGACACATCTGGAAGACAGACTGGGGGCTTTACAAACTCTGTGAGTTATGCTTCAATAGTATTTACAATACCCTCTAAAGAAGAAACCAGAAGCCCACCAAATCCGAATAAAACAGGGGAAGAAATGGATGAACAAGCAAAAAAAAACCTTCTCTATATTGCAAGAAAGACCGTTGAGGCGGCAATAAATAATACCCCAATCCCGGAATTTAATATAACCGATGAAGCCCTGCAGGGAAAACAGGGGGCATTTGTAACGCTGAGAAATCACGGGCAACTCAGGGGTTGTATTGGCAGATTTGTCTCTGATATTCCACTTTACAAGGTTGTTTCAGAAATGGCACTTGCGTCAGCCACACAAGACCCACGCTTCCAGTTCGACCCTATCACCGCTTCCGAACTTAAGGATATTGATATTGAAATCTCCATACTTTCTCCATTAGAAAAGACCAATGACCCACTCAATATAGAACTCGGCAAACACGGGATATATATAAAGAGAGGCTTCAGGTCTGGTTGCTTCCTGCCCCAAGTTGCCACAGAAACGGGATGGAGTAAGGAAGAATTCCTCTCCCAGTGTTGCGGCGGAAAGGCTGGACTTCCCCCCGATGCGTGGAAAGACCCGAAGACCGACGTCTTTGTCTTTACAGCAGAGATTGTTGAGGAGAAAAAAAGCAAAGAGCTATGAGCAACGAGTAGAAAGCAATGTGCGGTAAGTGATATGAAGGTGGAACGGTTCGAAGACCTTCGTGAACTTTATAAAAATAGGGACACATCCCTTTTTTGTTTGTTTTTATTCTACCAAAAAAGGGATGTGTCCCTATTTTTTTAGACCAACCAATATTTCTATGCCCTTTTCAATAGCTTCATCTGATGCGGCGTAGGATATTCTGAAGTGGGTATCCTGCTCAGAGAATACGCTGCCTGGGATAATGAGAAGGTTTCTTTTAATCGCTTCGGTTACAAATTCCTGTCCCGTTCCCCATGGAACTTGAGGGAAGAGATAGAATGCGCCCTTGGGGCGCGTTATATTATAAAGCCCTTTGAGCCTATCGTAAATTAAATCTCTTTTCCTTTTATAATTTTTTATATGTTCGTCTATCTCATGATTAATGGTTTTAGAAACTGCCACCTGGGCAAATGAAGGTGCGCATATAAAGGTGTATTGCTGAAGTTTTATCATCTCACTTATTATTACAGCAGGTCCGATAGCGTAGCCTATTCGCCATCCTGTTATGGCATGGGATTTTGAGAATCCACCAAGCACCAAAGTCTTCTCATAATACTTACCTATGCTTTCAAAGTGCTCGTCATAAATAAAATCCTTGTATATTTCATCGGATATAATTATTAAGTCATGCTTCCTCGCAACCTCAACAATATCCTTTATTTCTCCTGAATTGCAAATCGCACCTGTAGGGTTTGCCGGGCTATTTATTACAAGAATCTTAGTGCGTGGTGTTATTTGGGCAACGATGTGTTCTGCAGTAAGCCTGAAATCAGGATATGTACTGATAAATTTGGGGGTACCACCGCACAGCTTTGTGAGGTACTTATACATGCCGAAATAAGGGTCAGGAATAAGTACCTCATCACCTGGGTTAACAAGCACAAGAAATGCAAGGGTTGCTCCACCAGCGACACCACAGGTAATCATAATGTTATCGCCGAGGATTCCGTACAACTTTTTCACATAACGAAGGCATCTTTCTCGAAGTTCGGGTATGCCCTGGGTCATTGTGTAACGATTCGCACCACTATTTATGGCATCAATTGCCTCCTTTTTAATATACTCTGGAACGTCAAAATCCGGTTGACCTATACTTAGATTGACCGGATTCTTCATTTTTTGAGCCAGGTCAAAGACCTTTCTTATGCCGGATGAGTCAAGCCCATACATTCGGCTGGCAATCATTTAGGGGCAGCTCCCTTTCCAGGCTTCGACCTGAGCTCAGCCGAAGGTTTTGCGGCTGGTGCGGCAGGCTTTTCACCACCAGCAGATGGTTTCTCAGACGAAGCGGCAGCAGCTTCAGCAGTAGCTACTGCTGGCGCAACCTCCTTCTCTTTTTCCTTTTTCACTTTTCTTCTGGTTACAGCGGTTCTAACCTTTGGTAACCCAAAAACACTTTCCCCCTCGTTCCACCTGCCATCCTTAAGCAATGCCTGAAGTCTTTCAGTACGAGACAGCACGCTACGGCGCCTTAACAATTGACTCTTTATTATCAAACTTTTATCTATGCCCATATTATTCCTCTCTAAATAACTTAATCTTTACAGAAATGAAAATTGAAAATTGTAAATCCTGACCCGTCGTCAGGACAGGTTTAAAATTTACATTTTACAATTTATTTTATGCGGACTGGATAACAACCCTTAAACTGTTTTCTATTCTCGTATGTAAAATCTCTTAGCTCCTTCTGAAGCGTACGCAGTTCGGAACTATCCTTATTGTCAAATTTTCCAACACAAACCACTAACTCCTTGGAAGTCTTAGCTATAAATGAATCATGGCCAATTTCCTTTTGGATTGTTCTGGCTAACTCAGATGCCTTTTTGGTATTCTGGTCTCCTATCTTGTAAGAAATAATCCGCAGGGTCCATTTCTCCTCTTTAGGCACGTCTGAGACAGATGGCTGGGGCTGAATCGTCTGTGGAGTTTTTGGAGCTGTATTGGGAACGGATTCCTGGAGCTGGGTGTCATTCTGAGCGTTAGCGAAGAATCCCTCCTGCGATTGTTTCGGGGCTTCGCCACTCGCAATGACAGAAGGCATGGGTTCAACCTTACGTCCTTTATCATAGCCAAGCTTATGACCAATAAAAAAACATCCTATGGATAAGAACACTGCACCCAGCGCCGCATAAATCAGTGTATCCTGCCTGACGTATACCTCGTCACGCTTTAAACCCAATCCTTGAGACCGTGCCTCATGACAAGTTTTGAGTCCAACCCCCCCTCTGTCCCCCACTTGCGAAGTGGGGGATAAAAGGGGGGTTGCCTCCTGAGCGCCCATAGGCGATGGGCAGCCGATTACTGACTCCTGCTCCCTGAGTTCAGCGTCCCCCGCATCAGTTGAAACCCCGACCTTCCCAACATCTTCCAAAGCCCCCCCTGTAGCGGGATTTGGCTTTTGCTCTGGTAACGGTTCTTCTTTCATTTGCTTCCTGTAGACCTCAAAGAATACCCTGGAACCTTTCTCTTTTCCCATGGCATTACCCCCTTAATAAAACTCCACTTCTAATAACCTTTTATTCCGTGCTTCGGTATTACATCATTCAGGAAGCACGAATCTTTGATTCTCTAAAAACTAATGAATATTTGCAAGTTTATAAAAAAAGGTTCTTAAAGTCAAGGTTTTTTGCACAAAAGCTTGTTGCGAAACAGGGTTTTCTCGGATGGTGTGTGGTGTGCGCAGGAGGAATTGAACCTCCGATCCTCCGCCTGAGGCGGATGCTCTATCCGCTGAGCCATGCACCCTCGTAAGTCGTAACTATTAGTTTAAGCAGAGGAACAAACGATAATTTTTTCAACTATAGCTCCCATTCAGAACGAAATGCTTCTTTGATATCACGGGCACCATGTAGTACTGCAAGGATTTCAATGCCCTCACTGCCTTCCTTAATTCTATAAACAATCCTGTAATTTTTATAAGTGACCTCTCTTAATCCATAACTTTCAAGCTCTGGCACGATGCGACCACAACGGGGCATCGTCTCAAGTTTTGTGGTTGCCCTTATTAGAGATTTTATGAATCGAGTAGCATATACTTTAGAGTCTTTAGCAATATAATTATGAATTGCTTGTAAATTATTGCTTGCCTTTTCTGTCCATTTTATTTTGCCCATTGTTCGACTCTGTTGAGAAGTTCTTCTGTGGTCAACAACTTTCCACCCTCAGCATCCTTTAGTCCCTCAAGAACCTGAGCAACAAAGTTTATCTCATACATTATGTCTTCTAACGAACATTCATCGGGTAATCGTTTTATAGTTTCTATTGTCACCTCTTTGAGCAAACTCATTATAAGCACCTCCTTAGTGAATTACGAATTGTGCGTTAGGACTCTCAACTTCTTTGGTGGGCGCAGAAGGAATTGAACCTTCGACCCCTTGCGTGTGAAGCAAGTGCTCTATCCGCTGAGCCATGCGCCCAGATTAGTTCATAGCTCATAGTATTGCAGGTATTTTTTGCTATGCGCTATGATAGGTGTGTTTATCTTATCAGATTTGAGCAATATTTCAAGTAATTTTATCTCTGAAACATCCACGAACGCATAAGGTTGGACCTTGGAGCAAGGCAGGAGCCAACGGTGAAGGCATAGACGCTCAGGCCATCTGAATTGGTATAAAGCCGTAATTCGTGGCTTCCAAAATCCTTGGTCTTGATGAGATTGTATATCCTTGGTGAAGTAACAAGTACGTAGCTCTGTGACTCGGCATCAATTACAACATCGCTACCTTTACTTTCTTCGTTCAAGGGTTTTCCATCTTGTGCGGTAAATATCTTAACCAGTTCTCAAGGAGTTCTCGTATCATTACCTCCATTTTCAAAACGGTATTCCTTGCTTTGCTCTGAATGACACTTTATTGTCAATTTCTTGAGAAATACCCTGCAAGCCTCCCCTTGATGCAAAGCCTTGCCCTGCGTAGCCGTGATTTTACTGCGGGCACGGTTAAATCTAATATTTCAGCCGTTTCTTTACTGGGAAGCCCCTCAATGTCTCTTAGTATAAGAACTGTTTTATATTCTGCTGACAACCCATCAATTGCCTTTCTTACCAAGACCTGGGCTTCTTTGCGCGTTGTAATCTCGTCCGGCCTGTTTGACCAGTCAAGGATTGGTTCGACATGCCGACCGTCCTCCTTGAATTGAGGAAGATACTGTTCAATGGACACGTGGCTTTCCCTCTTCCTATTACGAAGAATCTCCCAGCTTGCATTCAACGTTATCTTATAAACCCAGCTAAATAGTGCGCTTTCGCCTTTAAAAGATGCTATCTTATTGTGGAGAATAAGAAAGACATTCTGGGTAACATCCTCGGCATCTACTGCACTGTTAGTAATACGGTAGGCAAGACGATAGACCCGAGGTTGAAATCTTTCCATTATCTTCTCAAATGCACTTTCGTCACCACGCTTTATCTTTTCAACAAGCAAACAATCCGCAGTAACCATGGTACACTTCGCATCCTTTCTTTTTATTTATGTCTGAGAGTCTTCCTGAGACCCTTTGTCTTTACAGTCTTTACAATAACCGTATAAATCAACATGATAATCCTTTATGTTGTATTTTGCTATAATTACGTCGGGTAATTTTGCCAGGTCAACCAGGTCAATGAAAATGTCATCAATTCTTTTGCATCCGTTACAAATAATGTGATGGTGGAGGGTTACGTTAGAGTCGTATTTTGACCTTTCTCTGTCTATTAATATCTCTTGAATCTGCCCCGTCGCATTAAGGGTTTTTAATATGTTGTAAACGGTATTTAAAGAGATGGTTGGAAATATCTTTTTTACCTTTTCATAGACGTCGCCAGCAGAAGGATGGGATGTATTGCCTTCCATAACTTTCAGGACTTCAATTAGTTGAGGGGTTATTCTCTTATCCAGTACCCTGAGCTTTTCTATAGTTTTCTCTACAGTTTCCATATTACTTCCTCCTGACTTCAATTATACAGGAATTATTATTATATAATATTACATACTAAATATACCACTTTTTTTATTTTTGTCAAGTAAAAAATAAGTGAGAATGAAACGATAGGTAAGGTGGCATAGTCTGTCAGATGTGGATACCCCTACTTACTATGCCACAAAGTCTTTAGGCTTTATATGATATGCCTTTAGCTTACGCTGGAAGTTTTGCCATGCAATGCCGGCAAATCTGGAGGCTTGAGCGATATTTCCTTTGCTTTTACGCAGTGATTCCACAAGGTATTGTTTTTCAAAGGCTTCTTTTGCTTTTTTTAGTGGTAAAATGGTAGATAATGTTGATAATTTATCCGAATGCTGTTTAATCAATTGTAGTTGCGGGATATGATGTGGTAAGATTGTTGGGCTTGTGGAAATAACCACTGCCCTTTCTATGGCATGTTCAAGCTCCCTAACGTTGCCAGGCCAGTCATATTCCGTCATGAGCTTCATGGTCTTTGGCGAAATCTTTTTTGCAGTAACACTTCTTTTTGATTTATACTTTTGCAGGAAGTGATTTACAAGCAATGGAATGTCGTCTCTCCTTTCCCTCAAAGGTGGCAAAAGGATTTCTACAACGTTTAGCCTATAATAAAGGTCTTTTCTGAACTTACCTTTTTCTATCTCTGAGTTCAGGTCTCTATTTGTAGCAGCAATCAATCGAACATCAACCCTTATGCGATTATTTGAACCAAGTCGGGTAAATTCTCTTTCCTGGAGAAACCTTAGCAATTTGGCTTGAACTATTGGACTCATTTCTCCGATTTCGTCGAGGAAAAGCGTGCCGCCATCAGCAACCTCAAAAGCGCCCTTCTTTGAAGCGATTGCACCTGTGAATGCCCCCTTTTCATAGCCAAAGAGTTCGCTTTCCATGAGTTCATCAGGGATTGTGGCGCAATGAAAGGTGCACATATTCCTGTCACTTCTTGTACTGTTATAATGGATGGCCCTTGCAACTAATTCTTTCCCCGTCCCGGTCTCACCAATAATAAGCACCGTTGTATCGGTTATCGTTACCTTATCAATAGTAGAAAAGACCTCCTGCATATTTGGGCTCGACCCAATTATCTCTGAAAATCTATACTTCTTTTTAATCTGGCTCTTTAACAATTTAGTTTCATTTGCAAGTTCGCGATGCTCTAAGGCATTCTTAATAAGGATGTGTATCTTTTCAGGCTCCGAAGGCTTAAGGATATAATCATACGCCCCTTCCTTGATTGCCTCAACGGCGCTTTCTATTGTGCCATAAGCGGTGTGCATTATGATAACAGGATTTGAACGTGATGCCTTGATCCTTTTCAATATTTGAAGCCCATCCATTCTTGGCATTTTTACATCAAGAAGTACGGCATCAACAGAATTGCCTTGACATTTTACAATAGCTTCTTGCCCACTGGTAGCGGTAAGGACGTCATATCCCTTCTCTTTCAAACCCATACTTATAATCTTTAAGAGCTCTACTTCATCATCAACTATAAGAACCCTTCGTTTCTGAGCCACCTCCAGACCCTCCTTTCACGGCATGTCGCCATGACATGTCCACCGCCCACACATCTAATCTTCTCAAATATATACAGATTAACATAAATTATCAAGTAATTTTGTGCACCACCCCCACACGTCATGACGCATGCCATGTCGACATGCCGTGGACATGTCGAGAGCAGTCAGCAATGAGCAACGAGCAATTAGCAATGAGTTACTCAAAGAGAGGGACTATCATTTTATGAAAACCTGTGCTACAATCTGGGCATGGATAACGCCCTCTTAATATTCCTTAAGTACCCTGAGGCTGGCAAGGTAAAAACACGTCTTGCAAAGAAAATAGGAGATAAAAAGGCTGCCAAACTGTACCGCCTTTTTGTTGAGGCAACGATAAAACGTACTCTGGATAATAACGGTCGTTATGAACAGCTGTTATTCTATACACCCGTTGAAAGGAAAAGCGAAATAGAATCATGGATTGGTAGGAGCGTGGTAACCCCGCCCCTACAGCCACAAATTGGCGCTGAGCTGGGGGAACGAATGTTAAATGCACTGAAGACCTCCTTTTCCAGCGGTGCAAAGAAGGCTGTTATTATTGGCACGGACTCTCCTAGAGTGGACAAGGAGATTATTTATGAAGCGTTTTACCTTTTAAAAGAGAATGATGTTGTTATTGGACCCACGATAGATGGAGGATATTATCTTATAGGTACGTCTTTGCC
>JACQHT010000144.1 GCA_016198835.1 Planctomycetota bacterium
GCTCAATAACATACGGCAGGTATCTTTCTGGATGGATATCCATTACCCCTATGGCTTTAATCTCTTCCTCACTGTAACCAAGCATCTGACATATCTTTTTATTGCCCATATAAAACATTTTATTTTGGCAATCCGCCAAAAGTAATCCGTCCATCGCATTGTCAAAGATAGTTTTGAATTTTTGTTCCGATTCTTTCAGGCGCTCTTCTGCCTGCTTGCGCCCAGAGATGTCTCGAATTATCCAGATAGAATACCACCCATCTTTGATTTGAGTAGAGGAAATGGAAACTTCTATTGGGAATTCGGCTCCGACTTTATTTAGAGCCATAAATTCAACAGGATGATTGGTAACATTAGCCTGTGCTGTTATTTTAAACTGATTAAATTCTTTCTCAAATTCTCGATAGTATTTCCGAGGAATAATAAGTGTGTGTAGTTTTTTACCAATAACATCCTCGCTTGCGAAGCCAAATATCCTTTCAGCGGCTCTATTCCATTGGGAGATTTTTCCCTTGTCATTTATAATAACGATGGCATCCTGGGCGGAATCAAATATGACTCGAAATTTCGTCACGCTTTCGCGTAATTCTTCTATCAAACGATATTGTATCTGTGAACAAAGTTCTGTCTTTTTAATATCATCAAAATTCACTTCTTAACTCCTAAACATTTCAAAAATTTTAAATGGTCCATGACCTCTGCATAAAGGGGAAAGATTTCCTTGCAATAGAATTCTTGTTCTATATTACTACGGCCTGCAGTGCAGTCAGATAGAATTGTTACCTTATATCCCAGTTCAAATGCATACCGTCCGGTGGGGTCTACACATATTGAGGTAACCGCACCAGTTAGAACTACATTAGTTATATTCCTTTGTTGTAAGATTACATTTAAGTCGGTATTGGAAAACGCATTGAATCCTCGTCTGCCGGGTACCTCTATAATACGGTCGCCGAAACGGCGCAGTTCTGGAACTATCTCAGCGCCTTTTGTTCCTCTTTTAAATGCTCGAGCTTCTTTAATTGTTTTGAGAATCCCTATCGGTTTCCCGATAAGTTCGCTATAATCTTCAGTAAAAATAATTGGGGTGGAGATAATCAAAACAGGTGTAATGAGTAAATGCTCAACGAGATCAACCGTATTTGCGAGGACGTTAGTAACCCTTGAAGACTCTTCAATCACCCTGCGAAGAACACCGTTAGAAGCAAAAAAATCATTTTGAAAACTAATTAGTAGAAGTGCAGTTTGTTTTGGGTTTATTTTATGCGTTATCATACCTACCTTATGCAAACAAAACCCTCTTAATTAAATCGTATGATAATATCCTGGTTATGTCAATTTAAAAAATACATGTTATAAATGAATTTTACGCAAAGTGCTGACTTTGCCTGCATGAATCTTATTGAGGCTTCTTTGAATTTGGCTTGATGAGATACACTTGCTTATAATATTTTATTCAATTTCTCAATTATTTGTTTCCTGTGCGTGCCGCGCCAGTAAATTCTCATGCACTGGGGGCATTCCATAAAAATATCCTGTGTTTGATAAATAAATGATGGCACTCTATCCTCTGCATCCTTCTTCTCGATGTAATGAAGCTGGCTATTACAAACAATGCACCTTGATAGTATCCTCGGCAAAACCCTTATATCAAAATGCCTTACTACCTGCTTCAACTGTTCGAGGTAATCTTCACTTTCAATATACAGGCAACGCCGCACTGCCTTACGATTGATTAGTTTGGTATCCCTCGTAAGCAATATGCGATTAGAGGCAATAGCCCTCCTTAGCAGTTCATCATCTGAGATGACTTTATGGTATTCGACATCGTAGCCAATTATGCGAATCCATCTTGCAAGCCTGCCTAACATAGCATCTGCAATAAATTTTAAGTCATCATTAGTCATAGATTGGCAACCGCCTTCAAATTCAATTATGACAATGCATTATTTGAGAGTCAATACAAAATAACCCATTTCGAACGCGGAATGCGGAGTGAGATATGACAATTCTGTAATCCACACTCCATAAATCCCCACTTGATATTAATGTCTCGCCGATTTTTTCCGATAATTAATTAATAATATAGTTATTAGTGCCTTGACCTTCCATATTGAGAGGCTGAAGGAAAGACAACGCCTTCAGCCTTAAGCCTTCAGCCTGAAAGGAGTGAAATGCAGTACAACATCCAGAAGTTAGTAGAAAATGCTAGTGACCTAACCTGTAAACCCCAGGTAGTAACGAGAGCGGAGAATCTGCTTTTAGACCCCACGGTTGCCTTCGCCGAGGTTGCCAAGGTTGTTAGCATGGACCATGCCCTCGCCGCAAGAACGTTTAAGGTTGCCAATTCCTGCTTCTTTGGCCGCATGATAAAGGCAAAGACCCTCACGGAGGCTATCGTTACAATCGGTATCAAAGGACTCTATTCCCTTGTACTCGTTCATACAATAAAGCAATACTACAAGAGCTTTGGATTGCAGGAAAGGTCTTTCTGGAATCATGCAGTAGGTGTTTCAATAGCATCTATGACTTTAGCTGCCGAGCATGGACTCTGCTCTACAGAAGACGCCATGGTGTGCGGGCTATTGCATGATATAGGAAAAGACCTGATGAATGGCACGGAACCAGACCATTATGCAAACGTAACAAGGAAGGTCTATAATGAAAGGGTTTCTTATTCCTGCGCCGAGCAGGAATTGTTTGGCTTTACCCATTCTGAGGTTGGTTTTATGCTTGCCCAGAAATGGAATCTTCCGTCCGATGTACAAACGGTAATACTTTATCACCACAACCTGAAGACAATTGAAAAAGATGCCGTAGAACTACTCCGTTTAACCAGCATAGTCAACCTTGCAGATATAATGTGCATAAAGCTTGGTATGAGTATACAGGAATTCGATAATGGGTTCTCATGGGAAGATGTTGAAGCGGCTAAAATCCTCGAATTTTCGGAAGAACGATTAAATGAACTTGAACCAGTAATCAGAAGACGTATAGATGAAGAGAAAAAAATATTTGATTAGCGGCGCAAGGCTGAGGGCTGAAGGCTGAGGGCTTTTTTCTTCAGCCTATCTCCTTCAGCCTATCTACTTGGGAGATATTATGAATTACAGCATTGAAGATATCATGGAAAGGGCAAAAGAACTCACAACAAAGCCCGAAATCGTTGTGAGGGCTGAACAGATGCTCTTAGACCCAAATATATCATTCAAAGATATAGCCAAGGTTGTTAGCATGGACCCGGGTCTCACCGCAAGGGCGTTTAAGGTTGCCAATTCCTGCTTTTTTGGGCGGCTTAGCAAGGCAAAAACCCTTACAGAGGCAATTGTTACTATTGGCATCAAAGGGTTGTACTCGCTGGTACTTGTCCATCTTATAAAAGAATATTATAAGACCTTTGGACTTCAGGAAATGTCTTTCTGGAACCACTCAGTGAGCGTCTCGATATCCTCTATGATACTCGCTACGGAAAAGGGATTGGGGGAGGTAGAGGATGCTATGGTTAGCGGGCTTCTGCATGACATTGGGAAAGACATTCTGAACAGTGCAGAGCCTGAAACTTATGCTGACATTACCAGGAAGGTAAGGTGTAATGGTATTTCTTACGCATTAAGTGAGCAGGAATTGTTTGGCTTCACCCATGCCGAAGTAGGCTTCGAGCTTGCGAAGCGATGGAATTTCCCAGAACACATTCAAAAAGTAATACTTTACCACCACAACCTTTTCTGCCTCAGGCAGATTGAAAAGGAATCTCCTGCATCGTTCTGGTTGACCAGTTTGGTAAATCTGGCAGACACACTTTGTATAAGACTCGGCATGAGCATAAAGACACCTCAGAACGGATTTGGCTGGGGCGATGTGGAAGCCGCAAAAACCCTCGGATTTTCTGAAGAACAACTTACAGAGCTTGAACCTGTAATTAAAACCCGTATCGAAGAAGAAAAGAGGATGTTTGATTAACAAGGCGATAGGCTATAGACGACAGGTTGTTTGTTGCCCATAGCCTGTTGCCCATAGCCCATAGCCTATATCAATCTGGAGAGAACCGCATTGAAGACAAAGTGGAAGCTGTTGGTAGTCTTAAATGCTGTGGTATTTTTAATCTTCATCCTTATTGCCACTGCTTTTGTGACAAATAGAAATACCCTGACCTTTACAGGAATAATGTTAACAACATGCCTTGCCATTGGCACTTATTCGGTATACCGTAAATTTATAGAACCATGTGATATGCCAAGTGAAAAAGACAAAAAGCAGTTACAGGAATATGTAACACATTTAGAAAAAGAAGTTGAACTGAAGACCAAAAAACTGGATAATACTGTAAAAGAATTCAAGGTGATTAACGAGCACCTCGTAAAGATAGCTACCGTCGTTGAACAGATAAATAAGCTGAGTTTTGCAATCAACACAACACTGCATCTCGATGAAATCTTTAATACTATTGCCGATTATGCCAGGAATCTTACGTCATCTGAATATTGCTTGATGATATTAACTTCCGAAGAAAGGAACCTTTCAATAGGTGGCACCGCAGGTATTCCAAGCCAGAATCACGCAATAAATATCCTGCAAAGTAACAATGGCTTGTGCAGGAAGGTCATTGAGGATGGTAGACCGATAAGGCTTAACAATATCAATGGCGATGGCAATGTAGTGGGACTGCGTTTTGAGGGACTGTTTGTACGAGACTTTATGGGCGTGCCCTTCTTCAGCAAAGGGAAAACCGTCGGCGAACTTGTTGTGCTTAATAAGAAAGAAGACGATGGTTTTACAATGGAAGACCATGAAATGCTTATTACCCTCGGTAATCAGGCAGCCAATGCCATAGAAAGCAAAAAGCTGCAGTATGTTGAGAGGGAAACCCAGCTTATTGTAATGATAAAGATGGCTCAGCTTGCTGAAAAGAGAGACCCTGAAACCGGAGGTCATATAGACAGAATGCGGTTTTATTCCAGAGCCCTTGCAGAGGAAATGCGTAATTTTGATAATTACAAGGATATGATTGATGATAATTTCGTTAAATCAGTCTTTGAAGCAAGCCCGTTACACGACATTGGAAAGGTTGGCATACCAGATGGTATCTTGCTTAAGCCCAGGAGCTTAACAAAGGAAGAATTCGAGGTGATGAAACAGCATACAACAATTGGCGGAAACATCCTTGATGGTCCACCATTCCTGAAAACAGGAAAAGAGATTGCATTGTGGCATCATGAGAAGTATAATGGAGCAGGTTATCCACACAAATTAGCAGGAAATGAAATACCGCTTTGTGCAAGGATAGTGGCTCTAAGTGACGTCTATGATGCCTTTACCTCCAAGAGGGTGTACAAAGAAGAATATTCTCATGAGAAAGCGCTTACATATATTAAAGAAGAGGCAGGAAAACACTTCGACCCTGACGTTGTAAAGGCATTCTTGAACCGGGCAGACGAATTTATTAAAATTAAGGAAAAAAATAAGAACTGACTTACCTTTTAAGTAAGCATGAAAGGAAAGAATGACAAATCCCCATGACCACCACCCGCCTCAGGCAGGCGTTTCTGGGCATTCCACAAAGCAGGCATATACTGAGCGAAGCGAACGTAGTGAGACAATTAGAGAAGCCTACAGCCGCATGCAGCATGATACCAAAGGAAAAGCTTCAACAGAATTTATGAAAAATCTAAAAAACCAGTTGAGGCTTCTCTTCTGGGAAACTACTGCGGGCTGCAACCTCGAATGCATTCACTGTAGAAGACTTGATGTAAGCAAAGAAATTGCGAAGGACGACCTTACTACCGAGGAATCCTTTGCATTCATTGACTCATTAGCGGAGACCCAACGCCCCATCCTTGTTCTAAGCGGTGGAGAGCCCCTCTTCAGACCTGACATCTTTGAAATAGCACGCCATGCAATTGAGTGTGGATTGACTGTGGCACTTGCAACAAACGGAACATTAATAGATGAACGTCTTGCGAAGAAGATTTTTGATACCCGTATCCAGCGGGTTTCAATAAGCATTGATGGCGCTGATGCAAAAACGCATGATAATTTCCGTAAGCTTCCAGGCTCATTTGAAATGGCTATCAGGGGCATTAATCATCTAACACGCCTCGGCATGGAAGTGCAGATTAATTGCACAATCGCTAAACATAATGTTGAACAACTCAAGGACCTTTATGAGCTTGCCTTAAGGCTGAATGCGGTAGCAATGCACATCTTCATGCTTGTGCCGGTAGGCTGTGGCGTTCAAATAGCCGAAGACCAGATGCTTCCTGCCCAAAAATATGAAGAGTCGCTGAACCTGTTCTACGACCTATCGAAAAATGCAAAGATACAGACCAAGGCAACGTGCGCTCCTCATTACTTTCGCATCATGCGCCAGCGGGCAAAGCAGGAGGGTATTACAGTAAGCCCCACAACACATGGCATGGCTGCCATGACAAAGGGGTGTCTGGCTGGTACTGCCGTATGCTTTGTTTCCCATAAAGGGGAGGTCTTCCCATGCGGTTATCTGCCTGTAAATGCCGGAAATGTTAAGACCCAGAGCTTCGCCGAAATATGGAACGATTCGAAGGTATTCCACAACCTCCGAAACGCAGATTTACTGGAAGGAAAATGCGGCATCTGTGAGTATAAGAAGGTATGTGAAGGGTGCAGGGCAAGGGCATTTTACCAGTCGGGTAATTACCTGGCAGAAGAACCGTATTGCATCTACGAACCCAAAATAGCTCATGGTTCGTAGCTCATAGTGGAGAGAGAAAACCAAATAGAAATATCTAAACGAAAAATTTAAAATTAAAATGACCGAATTTTTACTTTTTAATTTTCTATTTATAATTTTCTATTGAATCCTTTCCATCAGCTATGAACTATCTTACAACTACCACAAGAGGACGGATTACTGTCAGGGAAATTGCACATTCAGCTACACCCGTATCCGTATTTAAAGCCGTTCAACACCACTCACCCTGTTTTTTCCTCGATAGCTCACTACTAAAAGATGGCATTTCAAGATATTCCTTTATAGGCTACGAGCCCTTCCTTACACTCAAGGCAAAGGGTCCCCATATTGAAATACAAATTCCATATCGAAATCGTACTGGACAAAACAAATCCTCAAAACCCAACACTCAAAACTCAACACTTCATGCTAACCCATTTGCTGTGCTTAGAAACCTCTTATCGCACTTCCGATTTGAAACGGATAACATCCCCGTCCCATTTGTAGGTGGGGCTGTAGGTTACCTCGCCTACGACCTGTGTCATTTTATTGAGAAATTGCCAGCTACCAAGCCAGACGATATCGGCTTTCCAGATATGTACTTTGGGTTTTATGACACAATTATTGCCTTTGACCACCTACTTGACAAATGTTACGTAATAGCAGTGGACTTTGACGAAGATTGTAGACCATATATACAGGAGAAACACCCATCTGCACAAGAAAGGGTTGAACAAATAGAGTCAAGAGTCAAGAGTCAGGAGTCAGGAGTCGTGGAGAATTTTATTCAAGACTCAAAACTCACGACTCACGACTCACGACTCATAAAGAGCAACTTTACACCCCGTGAATACATGGAAATGGTAAGAAGCGCAAAGGAATATATAGCCGCAGGGGATATTTATCAGGTCAACCTTTCGCAGCGATTTAAGACGCAAATAAGCACTCCCCCACAGGAGCTTTATCTAAAATTAAGGGAAATAAACCCAGCACCTTTTGCCTGTTATCTTCAGTTTGATAACCCCGAATCCCCCGTATTAAATACGGGGTCAGGGCAAGTTATGGCAATAGTAAGTTCATCCCCTGAACGATTTCTCAGCGTAAGCGAAGGTCGTGTACAGACACGCCCAATAAAGGGTACCCGTCCAAGAAGTCCTGATAAAAAGATTGACTTGCAAATGAAGCAAGAGTTGCTTTTCAGTCCTAAAGATAATGCAGAACTAACGATGATTGTTGACCTTGAGCGGAATGACCTTGGGCGTGTATGCAACTACGGCTCTGTCAAGGTGGTGCAAAAGAAGGTGGTAGAAAGCTATTCTACCGTCCATCACCTTGTAGCAACCATTGAGGGTGACCTTCATCCACGGTATGACATAATAGACCTGATAAAAGCAACCTTTCCCGGCGGTTCAATCACAGGAGCACCAAAGATACGGGCTATGCAGATTATTGATGAACTTGAGCCCACAAGGCGCAGCGTCTATACTGGGGCTATTGGATACATAGGGTTTAATGATTGCACTGACCTCAATATCGCAATCAGAACCTTCTTGATAAAGGGTAGTGAAGCATATTTTCAAGTAGGCGGCGGCATTGTTGCAGACTCAGACCCACAGAAAGAGTATGAAGAGACGCTCCATAAAGCCAGGGCATTAATATTAGCTCTTAGCTCATAGTTTATAGCCATTAGCCAGCAGCTATGAGCCATGAACTATCAACTATGAACTATTTCATTTACTTGAATGGCAAAACTGTTCCAGAGAAAGAGGCTTGTATTTCGATAAGGGACAGAGGATTTCTTTACGGCGATGGCATTTTCGAAACCATCAGAGCTTATAACGGCTATACCTTTAGAC
>JACQHT010000027.1 GCA_016198835.1 Planctomycetota bacterium
AGACAAGCCAGTTCCCTACATTCTGTCTCAGTTGAGCAGGTAGATACTCCCTGCGCTTTTTTTTCTTAATAAGCTCCGTTTCAATAGTAGCCTTAATCGGTCTGTTTATGGGATTCGCAAAACCCATCATCTTCCTGATTGCCGGACCGACAAAAAGTATAAACGTTACAAGCGTAGCAACAGGGTTGCCCGGAAGGGCGAAGATAATGGTGTTACCCTTTTTACCAAATACGGTAGGTTTACCAGGCCTGAGCGCCACCTTCTTAAAGTATATTTCCACACCGAGCTCAATTAACGCATCCCCCACGAGGTCATACTCACCCATAGAGACACCGCCAGAAAGTATTAGCACGTCCTTATTCAAACCCCGCTTAATTATATTGGTAATATCCATTTTATCATCAGGAACCATACCCAAAAATTCAACCTCGGTATGGAGTTGTTTCGCCTGAGCAACGATGGAGTAACTATTGCTATCCCTAATCTGTCCAGCCATAGGCTTAGAAGTTACCTTTACAAGCTCGCTACCAGTTGAGATTATCCCTATCCTCGGCGCAGAGAAAACCAGGACTACCCTCTGCCCAATGGCGGCAAGGATGCCAATTTCCTGCGGCCTTAACTCCGTTCCCTTCGCAAGAGCGACCTGCCCCGCCTTGATATCCTCACCACGCCTGGAAACATTTTTGCCCTTTTCAATCCTTTTATGCACCAGCACACGTTTACCATCTTCTGAGGTATGTGTTTCTTCAACCTTGACCACGGCGTCTGCCCCCTCTGGCAGGGCAGCGCCTGTCATAATCTTTGATGCCTGACCTTTTTTAAGCCTTTTTGTTGGCATATAGCCAGCAGCTATATTTTCCACCACTTCAAGTTTTACGGGGGCGCCGGCGGTATCCTCTGCAATAACGGCGTATCCATCCATTGCCGATTTATCAAAGGGGGGCATATCCAAATCCGAACGCACATCCTGCGCAAGGCAAAATCCCAACGCATCCCCTATGTCCATCTCCTTGGTGGGCAGCGTTCTCACGTTTTCAAGCACTATATTAGCCGCTTCCTCAACGGTTATCATGGACGAATTTTATCACAGTAAACGTCTAATTTCAATTGACAAATTTTTTATAACTTGCTAACATCAATAATAATTAATACCAATGCGTCTTATAACTACCATTAGAGAAATGAGGGATAGAGTCTCTGAACTTAAGTTGATTAAATCCACCTCAGGCGGAAGGGAAAACCAAACCATAGGTTTTGTACCCACCATGGGGGCGCTTCATGAAGGACATCTTTCTTTGATACGTACAGCCCAAAAGGAAAACGATGCTGTTATAGTAAGTATCTTTGTTAACCCGATACAATTCTGTCCCGGTGAGGATTTTCAAAGATACCCGCGCCAACTGGAACAGGACAAAGAGTTGTTAAACCGGGTTGGTGGTGTGGATACTGTATTCTATCCTGACATAAAAGAGATGTATCCCGAAGGGTATTGTACGTCAGTGGATGTAAAGAACCTAGGAAACAGGTTATGCGGGTCATCGAGGCTGGGGCATTTTAGCGGTGTTGCAACGGTGGTAACTAAACTTTTTAACATTGTCAAACCAGATGCCGCATACTTTGGGCAAAAGGATTTCCAGCAAACTGTCATTATTAAAAGACTGATTGCAGACCTGAACATGGATGTAGAAATAAAGGTGCTTCCCACCGTGCGTGATGAGGATGGACTGGCGCTTAGTTCAAGGAATCAATATCTATCCAGAGAAGAACGGCAAGATGCGCTGTGTCTTTACCAAGCTCTTCTCAAGGCGAAATCACTTGCAAACTCAGGGGAAACGGACGCTAAGAAAATTATCAAAGAAATGGTAAACGTGGTTAATCGCACACAAAGTAGCAAGATAGACTACGTGTCTATTGTCAATCCAGACACATTGGAAGATGTGCAGGAAATCAAGGACGGCGCCGTTGCAGCCCTTGCAGTCTGGATAGGGAAGACGAGACTTATAGATAACATAATTTTAGATTGAGTATGAGCAGGGTGGCATGGACAAGCTTGTTTTGTCCGTGCTGACTCAAGATTTGTGGAGAATTTAAAGATGTTCAGGGAAATGTGCAAAGCCAAGATTCAATCTGCCACTGTTACTGAAACAAATCTTAACTACACAGGCAGTATTACTATTGATAAAACACTGCTTGAAGCGGTAGATATATTGCGCTACGAGCGGGTGCAGATTCTAAATATTAATAATGGCATGCGGATTGAAACTTACGTAATAGAGGGGAAACGTGATTCAGGCATAGTGTGCCTCAATGGCGCCGCCGCAAGATGGGCAGAGCCCGGGGATAGGGTGATAATTATTTCATATTGCCTCGTAGAAGATGAAAAGGCAAAGAATTGGAAGCCAAAGATAGTCTTCGTTAATGAAAAAAATAAGATAATAAAGAGACGTCGCTGATAGCTGATTAAATTCCAAATCCCAATATCAAAATTTCAATTAATTTCCAATTAACAATTACCAAAGATTTGGATATTGGAGATTGGGATTTGAGATTTGGGATTCGGAGTTTTACCATGAACTATGAGCTATGAACTATGAGACGCACACTCCTTGAGATTCCTATACCCTTTCTTCACACCAGCCTACCAATCTATTCCTACGGATTTATGCTCATGATAGCCTTTCTGTCCGGACTTTATGTTGCAAGAAGGCTATCAGCCCACCATCCTCTAAGTGGGAAGGCTGCAAGTGAGCGCATTGACCCAAATATAATTTCCGACATCAGCATTTATACAATTATTGCGGCGATTGTTGGGGCAAGACTTTTCTTTGTAATACAAAATTTTAGCGACTACAGGAACAATCCGCTGGATATATTCAAAATATATCAGGGCGGATTGGTCTTTTATGGCGGACTAATTGCAGTAACAATCGCACTGCCCGTCTTTGCAAGATTAAAAAGAATATCCTTCTTAAAATTGATGGATATTATCGTCATTGCAACTTCATTGGGGCTTGTCTTTGGCAGGATTGGGTGTTTTCTTAACGGATGCTGTTACGGCAAGCT
>JACQHT010000149.1 GCA_016198835.1 Planctomycetota bacterium
CAAATCCCAAACCCCAAATCCCAAATCCACCTTGTACTAAATCCTTATCAACACTGTAACAGCCATATTACTTACTGTTATTTCGTAGATAAGCAACTATGGAGAAGGGGAAATAATATCTGGAAGCAAGCAGAAGCTATCATCCATGATTCGCTCAAGAAGGCTTTTGCCAATAAAAGAGGCATTGTAATTGAATCCAGAACATTTAAAAGAGAGCCCGATACCCTTTATATATCAGCAATCCAAAATCTAAAATTCCTCCTCACCCTTCAAATTAGACCCTCAGGAACGGAGGACAAGATTGGGGTAAAGATATTTGGTGACGACGGCAAGGTAATGACCAGGCTGTCAGAAGAAATATCAGAAAAAATGTTTACCCTTTTCTGGCAGACGATGAAAAATCGCACATCTAAATATGCAATTCAGGAGGCTGAAATAATAAGGCTTCTGAAAGACAAAGGGTTGGTAACAATTGCAGAATTAAAGAAGATATTTACAAGTAGGGGCAGGTTTCAAACCTGCCCCTACAGCGAAGCAAAAAGGATTGCAGAGGTAGAACTGGCATTCCTCATCGATGCAATGGGCATAAAAAAACAAGGGTTAATTAAAACAGAAGGAACCGGCAATAATACCTTATTAACACTTACCAACCGCGGAAAAAACCTTGTTGCAAACTAAAGGCTAATTAATCCCTTTCATTTACAAAAACGTTAAACAATGGAACGTTTACTACATTTTCACATTTACCAATGATGAACAGTAAGAAATAGTGGAAGAGCTCCAATTACGTTCATATTTAATGTGAAATAAATTTATAGGAGGTTGAGATGCCTAATTATTATGTAGCTTTCTGGAATGTTGAAAACCTGTTTGATGTAGTGAATTCTCCCCGTAGAACAGATAAGCTTCGGAGAGTTCTTGACGGAGAATTGACCGGATGGTCAGCAAGTGTCCTTAACAGAAAGGTTCAACAATTAGCTTCAATTATCAGACAGATGAATCAGGATAGAGGTCCCGATATTTTAGGTGTATGTGAGGTTGAAAATGACTATGTCCTACGTCTATTAGTTGACAACCTGAACATTGCTGGGAGAAATTACAATATCGAACATCATGACATGTCTGACCGTCGTGGGATTGATGTAGCATTCATTTACGACCAAAACTTCTTCACCGTGGAAGGCCAGTTTTCACACTTTATTGTAAAGAGCACCGCAACCCGCGACCTGTTTCAGGTAAATTTTAGAACAATCAGCAACAACCTTCTTATTTTAATAGGGAACCACTGGCCGTCACGACGGGGAAGTCAATACGAGACAGAGCCTTTTCGTATCATTGCTGGAGAGACCTTAGCATATTTTCATCAAAGGATAAGAGAAGTTCAAGGCAACGATGTAGCTGTAATAGCAATGGGCGATTTCAATGACGAACCATTTAATCGTTCCATTGTTAAACATGCTTTATGTGAGAAAATTAGAGCCAAAATAACCAAAGCCAAATCTCCAAAGTTCCTTAACCTGATGTGGCCCTTGCTGGGAGATGGGATAGGCACTTATTATCATGATAACAATCCCAATATGCTCGACCAGTTTCTTGTATCCAAGGGGCTTTTAACCGGCAATTCTAATATTTTGGTTCGACAAGATAGTGCGCAAATCGTGCGTTTTCCACAGATGGTGAATAGCGGCACTTATCCAACTCCTAAAAAATATGGAAGAGGTAGTTCTCTTGATAGAAATGGATTCAGCGACCATTTCCCGATTGCACTGCAGTTAAGCGAGTAAACTGAACCACAAGTTAAAACTGGGGCATAGGGCACCTACTATATTTTCGTTTTTAGCTAAAGCACGCCCCTCACCCTATCCCTCTCCCCACCGGGGAGAGGATTAAGGTGAGGAGGTATAACTTACTTTTTCTTTTTTCCCTTTTCTTCCTTCTTTGGTGGGTTATGTGCTGCACACGTCTTACACATTTTCTATCACCCCCTTTTTCCTACAAGCATCCTAATATTTAAATTTACTCTTAGAGGTAAATAATAACAATTTTCCAGTCTATTTTCAATAATTTATTTTTGTAGAGAGGCAATGTCGTGCCAGAGGCAGATTCGCCATCTTTTGGGTGAACATTGCGTCTCTACCTTTTTTAATATTCTACCCTCTTTACCCCACACGGGCGCCAGGCGAGGGATATGACGCCATGACCTGTAGTAGGTTCTATTAATGTTCCTCTCTCAACGGTAAACTCTCCGTATTTGTCGTTTATGGAGTCTACGGCATGAACAAGCTTTTTTTTCCTCTGACCTTCATTAAAAAGGGGTAGTTGCTCTATCTTGGCTAAATTACTCACGCTTACCCCTACCAGCCTTACAGCCTGTTTTAACCTGAAAGACCTTAGTATAGATCCTGCCAGTTGACATATTTCCAGTCCATCGTTCAGATACTCTTTTATGGTCTTCCTTCTGGAGAAGGTGAAGAAATCTGAGTATCGTAATGTAAGAGCAACCGTCCTGCCAAGATAGTGCCCGCTCCTTAGTCTCCTGCCAACCATCTCTGAGAGCAGAAGGATGTAACGCTCAATGGTTTCAAGGTCGTTAATGTCCCTTTCGAGCGTCATGCTATGGCCTACAGACTTTGCGTCTGGTTCCTGCTCAAGGGGTATGACGGGGCTATCATCAATGCCCAGCGCCATAAAGTGGAGCCTCTCCCCTACCACGCCAAATCTATCCTTCAGGATTTTTATGGGCGTTCTGGCTAATTCTCCACAACGCCTTATACCCATTTCGCCAAGATACTTTTCCATCCGTTTCCCTATGCCTACCAAGTCTCCCACTGGGAGGTCTTCGAGAATAGTTCCGGCTTCCTCATAATTACGAATCACCACCAAGCCATCGGGTTTTTGCATATCACTTGCCAGCTTTGCCAGGAGCTTATTAGGGGCAATCCCTATGGAGCAAGTGAGACCAAGGGTCTCCTTAATTTGATGCTTTATCTCCGAAGCTATGTTTACAGGACCACTAAATAGGTAAGCCGTATTTGTTACGTCCAGAAATGCCTCATCCACCGAATGAACCTCTACGAGGGGGGTGTA
>JACQHT010000150.1 GCA_016198835.1 Planctomycetota bacterium
GCTTAACATCGTGTAATTTCATTATTATTATACCACAATATAACTAATGTGTGTAAAAAAAATACGCTTATAGATTTTACTTGACACAAAGCAACTATGGTGTTATTGTTTCAAATTAAGAAACAAATGGGTATTAGTCCTATCCATAAAAAGTAAAAGTATATGAAGACACTACAAGAGACAAATAATATATTTAAGGAGATTCTTGCTAATAGGTGCGACGAACTCCTAATTGACAAGACAAAAGAGTTGCATAACAATACTGGTATGTTAAGAGAAATCCTCTGGCGTTACAAATCCTATACATTCTGGGTCGAATATATGCACTTTGAGTCACCTGACAATCAAGCAAACCCCCTCTTAAAAGACGTTGTAATTTTCCTGAAACTCAAGTTCAAAGCAATCGGCGAGGAGGATTGGGCTTCGTGTACAGTAATAGAAGAATTTCTTGGATATCTGGTGGGAGTATCCATCGAACCACAGTAAGCAGCACATACCACCATAGAAGAATCCTTTGAATAAGTCTACAAAGCTTCACCATATACACAGATGAAAGGTTATCGCTAAACGCAGAGACAAACGGGTGTCATTGCGAGCGTCAGCGAGGGTGGGGCGTATCCCTTTTCCAATAAAGGCGTGAAAAGCAAGTTCGGCTGACATACCCGCTTCGGCGGCAAGGAGCAGGCTAAAGAAACCTTAATAGAAAATAATAAAAAAAATTAAAAAAAAAATTAATTTTCTATTTGATTTTTTTGCCTTTTCGCCTTGCTTAGCACTCATTGCTTTGACCTCCGTGCGTAAAACGAGGTAAAACCTCGTTGCCTACCTTTTTTCAAAGAAGGTAAGTTGAAATCTCGGGCTCAGGAAGTAGCTGAAGGTAAACATGCTCATTGTAAACGCAACGGCGTAGATATAGCCCAGGTAGCCTTCTTCCGTTCGGCAATAGGAAATAAAATAGCTAAAGGAGACGGTTACCGCCCCTGGTGTAATTATATACCATCCTTTACGGTTTCTGACGATAGCGCCTGCACATGCAATAACAATTATTAAAAGAATGTTCAGAAGGTTTATATACGTCCATTCACCGAATAAAAACAGTATTGTCAGGACGCACGTCAACATTAGCGCAATCAGGATAGCAAATACTGTAGAGACGCAATACGTTGCGTCTCTACTATTTTGTTCTTTCATGTCTTCGTGAGAAATAATCCCTGGAAAGGGCAACCACATTGTCACTTAGGGCAATGATGGCAATCAGGTTGGGAAATGCCATCAAGCCAAACGTAATGTCGGAGAATCCCCAGACAAAATTAATCTGGGTCATTGCGCCGACAAAGAGGGCTACGACAAATATCCAGCGATAGGGCATAACGGCGCCTGGACCAAAAAGATATAAAGCACACCTGTCTCCATAATAAGACCAGCTAATCGCCGTGGATACGGCGAATAAAACGAGACCCATTGTAACGACAATCCCTCCAAAAACTGGCAAGCCTGTCTCAAAGGCGTTCTTGGTAAGGATAGAGGAATCTGCGCCGGATTGCCACGAACCTGTCAATATAATTACAAAGCCGGTCATTGTGCACACTATAATGGTATCTACAAAAGGTTCAAGCAACCCAACAAGCCCCTCTCGAACAGGTTCATTAGTTCTTGCGGCGGCGTGGGCAATTGGTGCGCTTCCAACGCCTGCCTCATTGGAGAATACTGCACGTTTTACACCCCATGTGATTGTGTATAATACCGTGGCGCCTGCAAATCCTCCTACTGCAGACGTTGGCGTGAAGGCGTGTTTAAAGATAAGGTAAAATGTTTCTGGTATACGGTCGTAGTTAAAGAAAATTATTATTAAAGCCCCGCTAACGTATGTTGCGCACATAAAGGGCACAAGTTTACCAGCCACCCTTCCGATTCTTTTTATGCCCCCGATTATTACGAGTCCAATCGTAAACGAGATAAATAAACCAATTACTGCGCGCCATAGAAACCTGTCTTGTACTGCAAAATGGTCAACGATGGCAATGGTCATCGAGTTGGATTGCACCATGTTGCCGCCTCCAAATGTGGCAACCATGCAGCAGAATGCAAAAATACAGGCGAGCCACTTAAACCTTGGGCCCAGGCCTTTTTCTATATAATACATAGGTCCCCCGCTTACAGAGCCATCCTTATGGATAACCCTGTATTTTTGGGCAAGGGTGCATTCTGCGCACTTCAGTGTCATCCCGAAGAATCCTGAGACCCACATCCAGAAGAGCGCCCCTGGTCCACCGGCATGGATGGCTGTTGCTACACCGGCTATATTACCTACCCCTACGGTTGCAGACAGCGCCGCACAAAGCGCTTGAAAATGTGATATGTCTCCCTCATGCTCAGGTCTATCATAATATCCGAGGGTGATTGCCACGCCGTGCCCGAGCTTTCTTACTTGTGGCAATAGCAACCTTACAGAGAAGAATATCCCCGTGCTTATAATAAGAACCACAAACGGAAGCCCCATAACGTAGCTGCCGATATGGGTCAACATTTCAGTAACTTTGTCCACAAATGCTCTCTTTCTTGCTCCGCCTAAGGTGAACTAAACAAATTTCAAATCTCAAATTCCAAATCCCAAACAAATTCCAAAACCAGAACTTCAAAACTTATCTGTTTGTTATTTTGGTCATTGGAATTTATTTGTAATTTGGTGCTTGTTATTTGGAGTTTACCTGCTTGAAGGTGAGTCTATCCACCCTCCGCCGACAATGATATCGCCGTCATAAAAGACCACGGCCTGCCCCGGCGTTATTGCCATCTGAGGCTCGTTAAAAATAACCCGTACTCTTCCCTCTTCTATTGGATAAATCATGGCTTTTGAAGGTTTGTGATTATACCTTATCTTCGCCTGCACTTCCATAGGGTTTTCAAGCGTGCTAATGGATATCCAGTTTAATTCGGATGCTGTAAGTTCTGACTCAAGAAGTTCCGTACCGGAACCAATGGTAATGGTGTTTTCTGTGGGGTTTATATTTACCACATATTTAGGCTTTCCAAAGGCAATTCCTATACCCCGCCGCTGGCCTATAGTAAAAAATTCTATCCCCGGATGCTTCCCAAGCACATGACCTTTAGTATCCTTTATTATACCGGGTTCTACCTGCCCACCAAGTTTCTCAAGAATAATCTCTCGGTAATCGTTCTCTGGAACAAAACAAATCTCCTGGCTTTCCTGCTTATCCTTTGTTTTAAGGTTAAGATTCCTTGCCTTCTGGCGCACCTCGTCCTTTGTCATCGTCCCAAGTGGAAAGAGCGCGCGTGACAACTGCTCCTGGGTAAGCGAGAAGAGCACGTATGACTGGTCTTTCCTCTGGTCAATCCCTTTCTTAAGGAGGTATCTACCCGCCTCAGGCGGGCTTTTTTCTACCCTTGCATAGTGGCCCGTGGCTATATAATCAGCATTCAGCGCCTGCGCAAATCTTAACAATCTTCCAAACTTGAGCTTCTGGTTGCAGAGGATACAAGGGTTGGGCGTCCGTCCGGAGGCATACTCGTGGCAAAAGTAGTCTATAATTTCGTCAAATTCTTCCTTAAAGTTGAGCACATAAAAATGTATGCCTAATGAGTCCGCAACACACCTGGCATCGTGGGCATCCTGAACGCTGCAACATCCTCTTTTCCCGCTCTCTTCTATGGTCGGGGTGGCAATGCCGAGGCGCATGAATAGCCCAATTACTTCATATCCCTGCTCAACTAATAAAGAAGCGGCAACGCTGCTATCAACGCCACCGCTCATAGCTATAACTGCACGTTTGGTCATGCTTAAGACTGAAGGCTGAAGGCTGAAGGAAGAAGTCTGAAGGAAGAATCTTTTTCTTCAGCCTATCTTTTCCTCAGCCTTCAGCCTTATTGGGGCTGTCTAAAACTCAGCGGTTCAGGGGTAAAGGAAAGTATAAATATGATAAACACGATAATGCCGAGGAGTTTCCGCCTCGAATCTAATCTTGTTACTTCATCAACAGGAGCCGGGTGCTGAAAGCCGAAAAGTAAGAGCAGAATGGTCATTAGTATCCAGCCCTGATACCACAGTACCGTAAAAACACAAAACATAAGAATGCCAATTTTATAAACAAGTTCGCTCTTTTTCCCGAGTAATGCGTACATTATATGACCACCGTCAAGCTGCCCAACAGGGAGAAGATTAAGGGCGGTAACAAACAAACCCGTCCAACCAGCATAGGCTATGGGATGCAGGACGATGTCTACATTTTGAGGAATATTTCCAAAGATAATCTTCGATATAAATGAGAAAAGCAGTGGTTCGCCCAACTGCATAAAGCCTTTTGACGCAGTAACCTCTTCAACAGGATGCGTAGTGGATAGGGAGAGCCCTATAATAATTGCAGGAATTGCAAAAAAGAGACCTGATAATGGGCCAGCCACTCCAATATCGAAGAGCGCTTGCTTATTGGGCATACGTCCCTTCATCCTAATAACGGCTCCAAATGTGCCAAACGGTGAAAAGGGAAAGGGAATGAAGTAAGGCAATGTTGACTCGACCCCATGTTTTTTACACATAAAAAAGTGACCCAGTTCGTGGGCAAGAAGTATTGTTATTATCACGGCTGAATACAGGGGGCTAATGAAAGAGGTTGATACAATAGTTGCAATAAACAGGACAACATTGATTGTGCCCTTAGGTAGATTGATTTTTCTCATAGATTTCCTAACTGTAAGCTAATGTTTTATGTGGTTAATAATTCTATCTCTGGTACTATAGCTTCAAGATTTTTTTTAACTACTTGTTCTTTGGAAAGCATTTCTTCAATTTTAACCCTCCTCAAAACACTATACCTACTATTAGCGAAAGTGTCAACTTACTTTTTCCCTCCGTTAACCCACCCCCGGTAGGCAACGAACTTTATGTTCGTTGAAGCATCAACGAGGTAAAACATCGTTGTCTACCAATTTTACACCACCTTTGGGAAAAAGCTTACAAGATTTACATCTCAACAGGGGCTTTTATTCCTAACAGATAAAGGCCCTTGTTTAGCAC
>JACQHT010000148.1 GCA_016198835.1 Planctomycetota bacterium
AACAGACCCTGCGCCCGTTGAGATGTTTGAAACAATCATAATGCTTCATCCAAAGGAAACCTGGCACAAGAGGAAGATAAAGAAAGGGTTCTTAGTAGAACTGACCTATAATGTGGTTGACTGGTTGGAGGAAAACAAGCACATAGAGAAATTGCCCGACGACATCGAGTCCATTGCAGAGGACGTTGAACACAGGGTAAGCCGTGATGTCAATATATTCGTCAGGGAAAAACTTTTTGAAGGTACCCCCCAAGAACAGGTGAACCGAGAGTTGCCGGGTTTCGTTACTGACAAACTGGCAGAACGACTGGCTTTAACCCTTAAGAGTGATAAATTGGCTAAAGGAAACCCAGGCGAAGACTTACCTACCATTATCCGCAATGCCTTCCTTGACACTGTTACACGAAAGCTGCCACTTGTCGCCACCACCAAGCAGGAGCTTGTTGAGGAGATGAATGAAGAACTTGAAATACCTGGCATTGCAAACATCTGGACCCAGCCAATTGTTAACAGGATTGACATGCTTGCAACAGGGATAAGAACCTCGGTAGGCGTAAAGGTCTTTGGTGTTGATAAGGACATAGAGACAACCATAGCGAATATAGAAAAGATAGAACAGCAGATTGAGGCAATCTTAAAGAGGGTTCCTGGCTCAGCCGACCTTTACGCAGAACGTATCTCTGGTAAGCCATATATCGAATTTATTATTAAACGTGATGAGATAGCCCGTTACGGCGTCATGCTTGGGGACGTTCAGGATGTAATTACAACAGCGGTAGGTGGAGAGAACTTAACATGGACTGTAGAGGGTAGAGAACGCTACCCTGTTCGAGTCAGGTACCTGAGGGAATTGCGTGATAATGTTACTGCATTAAAGCGCATCCTCGTGCCAACACCGACAGGCGCCCAGATACCTCTTAGCCAGCTTGTTGATATTCGCATGATTCCGGGTCCAGCAATGATAAACAGTGAAAACGGCGTCCTCAGGGGCTATGTACTCTTGAACGTAAGGGGCAGGGACCCTGTAGGTTTTGTAAATGAGGCATCGAAAATAGTAGAGGCTGAGATGAAAGGCAAGATACCCAAGGGTTATTTTATCCAGTGGAGCGGGCAGTTTGAAAACATGGTCAGGGCAAGAAAGACATTAATGCTTCTCGTTCCCCTGAGCCTGTTCCTGAACTTCATGATAATCTACATGGATTTTAAGAGGGTGAGCCTTTGCATAAACGTGTTCCTGGCAATACCAATCACGCTTTCTGGTGGGTTATGGCTCTTGCAAATAGGCGGCTTCAACTTCAGTGTGGCGGTATGGGTTGGCTTTATTGCCCTCTTTGGCATTGCTGTGGATGATGGCATTCTTGTAACAACATATCTAAGACAGCTTTTTGCCGAAAGACAGCCAAAAACCATACAGGAGATACGAGATGTTACGGTTGAGGCTGCCATGCAGCGCATCCGTCCCATGATGATGACGACACTCAATACAATCATAGGTCTAATGCCTGTCATGTGGGCTACTGGAATGGGCGCTGAGGTGGCAAAGCCAATGGCAATACCTGCCATTGGAGGCATGACGCTCGAGATACTGACTATGGGCACCGTGCCGTGCCTTTACGCATTTCTTGAGGAACGCAGGTTGAGGAAAAAACTCAAGGCTGAGTCTGCCTCCGGTGGATAAGATGAGGGTGGCATGGACAAACTTGTTTGTCCGTGCATCTGAACGACAAAAAGAGATTCTTCGCTTCGCTCAGAATGACAAAAACGGGAAGTTTTTCAATGGAAACAAAACACTGGCACACATTAGATACGAAAGATATTATAATTGCGCTATCAACGGATGAGAGAAGAGGCTTAAGTTCTCAGGAGGCGGATATTCGCCTTAAGAAATACGGTCCAAATAAATTAGCCGAAAAGGAAGGCGAGTCGCCATTATTCCTCTTTATAGGGCAGTTCAGAAATTTCATAGTCTGGGTGTTGATTGGCGCTGCGATAGTTTCTGGCATTCTGGGGGAATGGCTCGATGCGACAGCAATCGTGGCGATTGTTATACTTAACGCCATCCTCGGCTTCGTTCAGGAATATCGCGCAGAAAAATCCTTAGCCGCCCTGAAGAAATTATCTTCCCCCTCTTCCAGGGTTATAAGGAATGGAGAGATAACCGCAATTCCATCCGGCGAGCTTGTGCCAGGAGACCTCGTTGAATTAGAAGCAGGAAGCCTTGTCCCTGCGGATGCAAGGCTTAATATAGCATTTAATCTGAGAACCCAGGAGGCATCCCTTACAGGAGAATCAACCCCGGTTGACAAAACTATAGATCCACTAACAGATGCCTCAATACCCATTGGTGATAGAAAGAACATGGTTTTCATGGGAACCTCCGTTGCCTCTGGTAAGGGAAGGGCGTTCATTGTTGAGACAGGTATGTCCACCCAGCTCGGCAGGATAGCAGGACTCATTCAGGAGGCTGGCAGAGGAGAGACGCCCCTTCAGAAAAAACTCTCGGATTTTGGGAAATGGCTCGTCTATGGGTGCCTGGGCGTTGTAACGATGGTTTTTGTCCTTGGGCTTATCAGGGGCGGCGAGCTATTAGAGATGTTTCTTGTATCCGTAAGCCTTGCCGTGGCGGCAATCCCGGAGGGGTTACCAGCCATAGTTACGATTGCCTTAGCCCTCGGGGTTCACAGGATGGTTAAGCGTAATGCCCTCATCCGTAAACTTCCATCCGTTGAGACCTTAGGATGCGCAACGGTTATATGCTCGGATAAAACCGGCACCCTCACGCAGAACGAAATGACTGTCAGGAAGATTTATGCTGACGGTCAGACAATAGAGGTCTCTGGCAGCGGCTACAGCCCCGTTGGTGATTTCCTAAACAGTAGTATTCCCATTTCGATTGATAAAGACTCCGGTCTCAAATTAGCCCTTGAAACAGGGGTCTTATGTAATAGTTCTTACCTGAGCAAAAAGAACGGTATGTGGACGGTGGTGGGCGACCCTACGGAAGGGGCATTACTAAGCGCTGCAGGCAAAGCGGGTATATGGAAGGATGAGCTTGAAGGCAAATACCCGCTCGTGTGGGAGATACCATTTGACTCGCAACGCAAGAAAATGGCAACGGTCCGCAAAGGACCCCTCGGCATGATGGTTTACGAAAAAGGTGCGCCGGATGTTGTATTAGAGGATTGCTCAAAGATATTCGATAAAGGTGTAACCAGGCTACTAACAAAAAAGGACAAAGAGGAGATTCTTGAAAAAAATACAGAATTTGCACGCGGAGCATTGAGGGTGTTAGGATTTGCATGCAGGGTGTTAGGAGATGAACCTCAGATAAAATATGACTCAAGCGCCATTGAAAGGGATATGGTATTTGTTGGTCTTTTAGCCATGATGGACCCGCCGAGACCGGAGGCTAAACTTGCCGTCGAGAAGTGCCACAAGGCTGGTATAAACGTGGTGATGATTACTGGCGACCATAAAAATACTGCTTTAGCCATAGCAGAGGAGTTGGGAATCTCCAGAAAAGAGGGACATGCGCTTGATGGTGCAGAAATGGAAGGATTAACAGATGAAGTGCTTGAAAGGGATGTTGAAAATATATCAGTGTATGCAAGGGTCTCGGCAGAACACAAACTGAGGATTGTTAGGGCATTGAGAAAACGCGGTGAGGTTGTAGCAATGACCGGAGACGGCGTGAATGATGCGCCTGCTATAAAAGAGGCTGACATAGGGGTAGCTATGGGTATAACCGGTACGGACGTTACAAAGGAAGCATCCGATATGGTTATTACAGACGATAACTTTGCATCCATAGTGGCTGCTGTCGAAGAAGGACGGGGAATCTATGACAATATAAAGAAATTTATACATTACCTGCTTTCATGCAATGCAGGGGAGGTAATGGTAATGTTCTTCTCATCCCTGTTAGGATTGCCCATGCCTTTGTTTCCGATACAAATTCTCTGGATAAACATGGCAACCGATGGGTTACCCGCATTAGCGCTGGGCGTTGACCCGATAGACCCTAACATAATGAATAGACCTTCAAGAAGAACCGATGAAGGCATCGTCTCAAAAAGCTTTTTCTCGTGGATATCTGTGCAGGGGTTTGTGATGGCATTAAGCACCCTTCTTGCCTTTATATATGTACTTGATGTGGATGTCAGCGAATTCTTTGGATGCTGTTCAGTTGACGATGAGTTTGTCCTGGCAAGGGCACGGACTGTGGCATTTTCTGTGCTTGTTTTTACGCAGTTATTCCATGCCTTTAACTGCCGAAACGGTCTTGTGTCCATCTTCAAGATAGGTATTTTAGGTAATAAAAAGCTTGTTTTTGCATGCGCAATCTCGGCGTTCTTACAGTTTGCTATTGTTCAAACGCCTTTTTTAAACAAGATATTTAATACCGTTCCACTAAGGGCTGTAGATTGGCTATATATTTTTATAGCATCTTCGTTTATAATATGGGTAATGGAAGGAATAAAATTCATCAAAGCGGTTAAAGCTACGAAACCCGTTGCGTCCAAAGGGTAAAGGCAACGTCAAAAAGACGAAGGACGTAACCAATAGACGAGACTGGCATCGTTACCTTACCCTTAACCGCATGGTGTTATTTAATTGGGAGGTGTTCGTTATGTTTACAGAAAAATTAAAAGCGTTCTTTGCAAAAGTCAAAGAGAGCTTTGGAAGATGCCCATGCTTTAGCAAAGGCAAACCAGAGGAAACAGCAAAGAAGTAAATCAAATTAACGGTGTTTGCGGAAGGAAAGGAGGTTAGATGGAAGCAATCTTTCTGAGAAATGCTGGGTTTTTTATAAATTGAACCGAAAACAATCTTGAAAAGGAGATAAAAAAACATGAAGCGTATCTTTTGCCTCGCATCAATAATAGCCTTTTTTGTAGCGCTTACAATTGGATATAGCGGTAGAACATTGTTTGCTTGTGGTGGGTGTTCTACCAAGGCGGAACATCCTCAAGCGCAGGTTAAAAACTCACCATCATTGGTGAGGGTGGCAGAAGGTGCTGAGACACTCACCGACCCTGTATGCACTATGGAGGTGAAAAAAGACCCTGAAAAGTCTATCGAGCACGAAGGGTACACATATTACTTCTGTTCTAAGGCATGCATGGAGAAATTTAAAGGGGATACTAAAAAGTATGCCTGTCCATGTGTTGATATAAAACCAGGATGCAATTGCTATCACTGCACCGGCAAAGGGGTTGCTTGCGAATGTTTGAAAGAACTCAAAAAAAAGGGTGAAAAACACGAACACAAACACGAAGGCGGTGAAGAACATCCACACTAAACCCTTTTAAATTACAGGTAACAGGTTACAGGTACAGTGTGTGATTCCTCCTTTTCTCCTGTATCTTGTTTCCTGTTGCCTGTCGCCTTATTCGGGGAATAGCTGCTTGAAAGGATTAATAAAAAAAATACTAAAGAACACCCTTGG
>JACQHT010000145.1 GCA_016198835.1 Planctomycetota bacterium
TCGTTCCTATAAATCCAGCGTAAAAGCATCCAGTAATATTTACTAAGAGTGTTCCGTATGGGAAATCCGTCCCAAGAAATTGATGGACAAACCATGATAGCCAGAATCTTGCTACTGAACCCAGAATTCCACCGAGCCCAATCCATAAGGTTTCAAGCATCCTGAGTCCTCCGTCACACCCAGCAAGAGGTTAAGGAAATCGCGTCAATAAATTACAAGAAAAAAGTTGATTGTCAATGAAAATTTTTAGTGGAATTGCCCCTCAAGACGTTTAAAGATTGTCCCTTTTACGGCTTCATAATCTGGTGGGAGTTCTACGGGTAGGTTGGTATATCTGGCTGTAACTTCTGGAAGCCTGTTTTCGTGATAGCGAATCTTAAACTCTGGGAATTTCAGCCCGTGTGCCGTTGAAATTACCACCACGCGTTCATTAGATTTAATTATACCTCTCTCAATAAGCTTTAATATGGCGGAAAGAGCAACGCCGGTGTGCGGGCAATTAAACAGTCCTGAGTGGTCTGCCAGTGCGGCGGCATTGGCTAATTCATCCTCCGTTGCCTGTTCTACAATGCCATCAAACATCTTCAAAACCTTTATTGCCTTGTTAATGCTTACTGGATTTCCTATCTGGATAGCGCTGGCAAGTGTCCTGTGGGCTTTAATTGGTTTATACTTTTTGAAGCCTGTCAAATAACTCCTGTAAAGAGGATTTGCCTTTGCCGATTGCACACAGACAAGTCTTGGCAATCTATCAATCAACCCGAGTTCCTTCATCATTATAAAACCGTTGCCTATTGCACTGACATTTCCGAGATTTCCTCCAGGAACTATAACAAAATCTGGCACCTCCCAATCGAATTGCTGAACAATTTCTATACTAATGGTTTTTTGCCCCTCGATGCGAAGTGAGTTCATTGAATTGGCAAGATAAATATTGTGCTTTTCACATATCTCCTGAACTATCTTCATGCACCCGTCAAAATCTGTATCAAGCGAAAGGGTCAAGGCTCCGTTGGCAATTGGCTGAATAAGCTGGGCATGCGAGACCTTATTCCTTGGTAGAAATACAATGGCGGGTATGCCAGCAGCAGCACAATAAGCCGCCAGTGCGGCGGATGTATCGCCGGTAGAGGCGCAGGCAACGCCCATGATTTCTTTCCCTTCGGAAATCATCTGTTTAACCATTGAGACAAGGACAGTCATGCCCAAATCTTTAAAAGAGCCTGTGTGGGCGTTACCGCACTGTTTTATCCACAATTCCTTAAGGCCAATTTCTCTGCCAAAACGCTCCGCCCAGAAAAGATTGCTTCCACCTTCGTATAGAGAAACAACATTTTTATTTTCTACGCTCGGACATACCCATTCCTTCTTGCCCCAGACGGAACTTCCGTAAGGCCATTCAGTTCGCCTGTAGCGGTCGTCAAAGAGTTTTTTCCATGAGTCAGCGTTTCGCTGCTTCAGTTTCTCGATATCGTGCGCAACCTCCAGAAGGTCACCGCATTTCTTGCACCGATATATTATCTCATTTAGTCCGTATTTTCCGTCACAGCCAGCAATGCACCGAAACCATGCCTTGTAAACCATTCCTTTTCCTCAAAAACGTTGTTGACTACCTTATGCCCCCTTGAAGGTGTAATTATAATCAAGTCAAAGAAAGTTTACAAGAAAAAGATGTATAAATTCCATTAAAAAAAATACCCTCGTCGAAACGAGGGTATTTTAGTAATTTGTATTTAGTTTTTAAATTAAGAACGGCTTTTACTTTGCTTGTGGAGCGCCCTCTTATTTGCAGGCTCGAGTACTGCATCTGTTTTTCATTTTAGCTACGATTGCATCTAATTCTTCGCCCTCTTCCTTGGTTAATACATCTTTTACCTTCTGAATGGACTCTGCAGTAATGCATTTCTCGCCCTTCTTTTCAAGCTCTGTCTTTAGCTTTTCAATCTGTGCCTGTTGTTCTGGGGTTAACTTGAGCCCCTCTGTAAAGCCACAACCTGCGCTCTTTTCGCTTGTACAACATGAGTCTGAACACTTCTTACACACATCACCTGCATATACAGGCAGTCGTCCCACATATAGTTTACAAGACGAAGTGTCCTGGCTTTCTTCACTTGCAAGCAGAGGGGTAGAATGTATTCCAATACAAGCATAACATAAAACCCCAGCCATTAAAATGCTGCCTAAAAGGCAACCGACAACTAACCTTACCTTCTTCAACATAACCTTCTTTCCTTCTCCGACCAAGAATAAAAACAACATACCTTATTTCAAAAAGGTATGTTTACTTTGCTTGTGGAGCACCTTCTGCTTTACAAGCTGGGGCACTAGCGCCGCATCCGCCTTTCATTTTAGCTATCAGTACGTCTAATTTTTCTCCCTGTTCCTTGGTTAATATTTCCTTAACCTTTTGAAGGCATTCCGGGTTGCACTTATTGCCATTCTTTTCACACTCTGCCTTTAGCTTTTCAATCTTTGCCTGCTGCTCCGGGGTTAACCCAAGTTCCTTTGTAAAGTCGCACGGCGCAACTGGTGCTGCATTCGCTTTACTTGCACAACATGAACCTGCAAGCGCCGGTGTAGTATTTATTCCAACGCAAACATAACACAATAACCCAACTAATAATCCGCCAAGCACAACTAACCTTACCTTCTTCAACATAATCCTTCTCCCTTCTCAGGTTGAACATGACCTTGCTAAAATTACATTGCCCACATTGGCAAACTACTTATTATTATTAACATCTGTTGTACAGAAGTCAAGAAAAAATCATTCCGTAAGCCTGTTGCAAAATAAGGTTTTTAAATAAAAGGCAAGCCCTTCGATAAACTCAGGGCAAGGTTTTCGTATAATTCAGTAAACCACCGGCAAGTAATATTTGCGCCTGTCTCGATGTGAGGTCGTGGGTTGTGCTTATTTGCTTGTTCTTTGTTGTGTTTTTAATTTCAACGGTGTCAGAGGTTGTTACAGACTTTTTAATGTCAGGTATTTCAATAAAATCCCCCTGAGCTATTACATCATAATCACTTTCGTTTTTAAGGGTAAGAGGCAGTATGCCAAAATTGATGAGATTTGCCCTGTGAATGCGTGCAAATGATTTTGCAATAACAGCCTTTACACCAAGATACATGGGCGCAAGGGCAGCATGTTCACGGCTTGAGCCCTGGCCATAGTTCTTGCCACCGACGAGAATGCCTCCACCCTTTTCCTTGGCTCGCTTAACAAAACCGGGGTCTACATTTACAAAAACGTATTCTGAAATAGCGGGAATGTTAGACCGCAAGGTAAGCAGCTTTGCACCGGCAGGCATAATATGGTCTGTTGAGATATTATCACCTACCTTTATTAATACCTCGTCTGACAAGGCTTCGGGAAGTGGTCCTCTTTTTGGCAATTCTTTTATGTTTGGTCCTCGAACAACCTGGACGTTTTCTGGGTTTGGCGATGGAGGAAGTATCATATTATCATTAATCTCAATTTTCTTAAGTATTGGGATTTTTGGAGGGTCGCCGAGGTCTCTTGGGTCTGTAAGAACGCCTTTGAGAGCCGTTACAGCGGCTGTCTCGGGGCTAACGAGATAGACAGTATCCCCCTTAGTACCACTCCTGCCATCGAAGTTTCTATTAAAGCCGCGTACAGAAACAGTTCCTGTACCAGGTGCCTGTCCCATCCCGATACAAGGTCCACATGCCGATTCAAGCATCCTTGCCCCGGCTAAGATGAGTGATGTCACGCCACTACTTTTAGCAACTTGTTCATAAACTTGTTTAGAGCCAGGTGAAATGGTCAAACTTAGATGCGAAGGAACAGATTTGCCTTTAAGAATGGTCGCTGCAGTCATAAGGTCATGGTATGACGAATTCGTGCAGCTTCCGATACAAACCTGGTCAACCTTGAGTCCTGCAATTTCTTTCACCTTGCAAACGTTGTCTGGGCTGCGTGGTTTAGCTACCAGTGGCTCAAGTTCCGCAAGGTCAATCTCCATTTCCTCATCATACTCAGCGGTTTTATCAGCCTTCACCCTTTTCCATACATTTTCCCTGCCCTGCATTTTCAGGAACTTACGGGTCTGTCTATCGCTCGGGAATATGGATGTCGTAGCGCCAAGTTCAGCACCCATGTTTGTAATCGTAGCACGCTCATATACCGTAAGGTTTTCAACACCGTCTCCACCGTATTCAAAGATTTTGCCAATGCCTCCTCTAACCGTTAATCTGCGAAGCATCTCAAGGATAACATCCTTTGCAGTAACCCAGGGTTTCAGACTACCTTTAAGTTTCACAAGGACAACCTTTGGCATGGTTAAATAAAACGGACCCCCCGCCATTGCCACCGCAACATCAAGTCCCCCTGCCCCGATAGTTAACATACCAACACCACCGCTGGTCGTAGTATGGCTATCTGAACCTAAAAGCACTTCCCCTGGGGCGCTGAAACGTTCTAAGTGTACCTGATGACATATTCCATTTCCTGGTCTTGAAAAATAAATGCCATATTTTGCAGCCACCGTCTGGAGATAGAGGTGGTCATCCATACTTTCAAAGCCTGTCTGTAGTGTATTATGGTCAACATAGCTAATGGAAAGTTTTGTCTTTACATGAGGAATCTCCATAGCCTCAAACTGGAGGTAAGCCATAGTTCCAGTTGCATCCTGGGTGAGGGTTTGATCTATGGAAATACCTATCTCTTCGCCAACTTTTAATTTGCCGGTGACGAGATGCGTTCCTAATATTTTTTGAACGATATTTTTTCCCATTGTTATTAGTATCAGTGTCAGTGATTAGTGTCAGTTACTGATACAGACACATTGCTATTCCCTTCTTATTTAGCCATCGAAATACGGGGTAATTTTACCCCTTCTGGTAGCTTTAATTGGCAAAAATCGTGGGTTTTCTCAAGTCTGTGACATGCTTGGCAACTTAGTTTCTCACCGCTTTGGCTTCTTAGCAGTTGATAGAATAACCAGTGGTTTGACGGCTCCTGTATATCAAGTCGTGCATGTTCAGTACCTCCTATGTGACACTTTTCGCAGGCTTGAGATTCCATAGATTCTATTGTAGAGAAGATATGATTTGTATGACAGGGGTTACAAGTACCGCCAACGCTATCCCACTCAAGCCTTGCAGCAAGTTGATGGCATTCCTTGCATTCTTTTTGCTCTAAGGCTTTAGTGGATATGGGTTCATTTCCCATAGTAGCTACAACCGTGCCCTGCGAATGTTTACTTGCTACGAATTCATTGAATTGCTTTTCATGGCAGGTGGCGCAAGTGGATGCGGACACTATGCCCTCTCTTTTTGTTATTATACGATGGTCATTACCATGACAGCTTACGCAGGTGGTCCCTTGTCTTGCATGCTCGCCCTTTGTCCAGTCCTTTACAACGGCAGGTGTGCTTAACTTGTGGCAACCGAGGCACTCGGCATCAGAGTATGTGCCAAATGGCTTTACACGCTTTTCAGCGTATGCCTTAAACAAATCCGCCTGCATGTGTGGATGCACTAACCCAAGATGACAATCGGTACATAAGAAGCCTGCAAAGACGCCTTCATTAACCTTCTTGCGTGCCATTGAAATCATGTCAAGATGTGTAGCATCCTTTGTATAACCTTCGGAATGGCACTCGATACAGCTTTCGTTTACAATCTCAAGACTCTTTTCAGAGATATCTATAAATTCACCGTTTGCGTAACTTCCCTTAAGATGCTCCAGCCAGTCCTTGGGGTCTCTTGTTGCTTTATCACGAACGAAGGCAATAACACCCTTTCCAATGTGACATGACTGGCAATTCTTAACAACTTCATTATAATGAAAAGATGTCTTAAAAGATTCGTACTGCATGGACATCTCATGGCATCGTACACAATAGTCAAGCTTAGTAGTTTGATAGTAGTACCTTCCTCCAATAAAAAGCACTATACAGCCCGCAAGCAAGCCAAAGATACTGAAAATGCCAACTTTTACAATGTTCATTTGCTCGGAAACCTCCTCCCTACGCAAAGCCCACCCCCCTTAGGTGGGCGGGACAGATTAATTCGTAACTCTTACTTGTCATTTTAAAGCAAAAAAATTTTACCACAAAGGGATAGCCTATGCA
>JACQHT010000157.1 GCA_016198835.1 Planctomycetota bacterium
AAAACCTGTTCCTGACAGGTTCAGGAATTGAAAAGTGCCCCGTCATGTCGACATGGCATGGCAGAATTTAAATTTTAAAATCTATAATTTACAATTTACAATTCTTTTGTACTGATAGCCCATTACCCGTTGCCCATCGCCTATTATCTATCATGAATGCAAGGTTTCCAAAATCAGAAAGGTTGTTAAAGAGAAAGGAATTTCAAAGTGTTTTTGATGAGGGCAGGACATTTAGAAATAACGAGTTGCTTGTATATGCCCTGCCTAACGGGATGAATAAATCACGTCTTGGACTTGTTGTAGGAAAGAAGGTTGGCAATGCAGTAAGACGTAACCGTGTTAAACGCATCCTTAGAGAGGCTTTCAGGTTGAATAAAGGATTATTGGGAGTTGGCGTAGACCTCGTTTTAATCCCCAGGCCAGGGTTGACGTCCCCGGCGCTTTCAACCATTGAGGATGGATTTAAAAGATTATTAACAAGGATTTCAGCAGAATTCGTAGGGGCAGGTTTCAAACCTGCCCCTACTTTGAGGGATTAATGTATGAAGGGTATACTGATTGGATTAATCAAAATATACCAACTGTGCATATCACCACATCTTCCGCGGGCTTGCCGATATGACCCATCCTGCTCGCAGTACATGATAGACGCCATCCAGAAAAAGGGCATCTTACTTGGTCTTTGCAAGGGTATCTGGCGCATTCTTAGATGCCACCCATTTGGCGGGTCGGGCTATGATTCAGTTGAGAGTTAAGGGTTGAGAGTTGTGAGTTAAAAAAAAGAACGAATATTTTTCTCAAACGCCAAACTCATAAGTGGCTGATTTCCACCTGTTACGCTGAACACTACCTCTTTGAAAAGTAGGGGTGCACTGCAATATGCCCCTACCACTTACCCCATGCAAGCTTCCTTACTCCATAAGCACCTTATTAGTGCTAATGTTATAGAAACAAACCTTTCTCTTCTAAACAAGTAAAAGATTGTGGCATGATAATTGCGATTCCACGTGTTAGCGAGATACGCTACAATTTCCCATGCAGGGATGGAGACTATTTTAACACCATGAAAATTGCCAGATGGAGTAAGACCACAACCGAATCTAACGAATTTCTCGAAAATCTTTTTGATGCCATTACCGACCCCGTTATAGTTTTCGATACAGAACTGCGCATTATTAAGATTAACAAGGCTGCAGTCCATTTCTTCCCGGAGTGCCCTGTTGGTAAAAAGTGCTTTACGATTAAACATGCCATGACTCCGATATGCAAGGATTGCCCTGCCTGGCAATCAATTAGAACTGGCAAGCCTGCATTTACCGAGATGTATGACCCGGATACCGGGGATACATTGCTAATAAAGACCTATCCAATATTCAATGGGGCAGGGGAGGTTAACGCGGTGGCATTAGTCGGTCGGGTAAGCAGGGACGTTCTAACAAAGTGGCTGAGAAACTGATACGCTTTTTTGAAGAGGAAGTTAGGAATTTGGGAACTTGAGAAGTTAATCCGCCTCAGGCGGACAATCTTCCCAACTTCCTAACTTCCCAATATCCCATCACCTAACACACATTACCTATAACCCAATTTTATTCATACCTCAACGTTTCTACGGGGTCATAGCGAGCAGCTCGGATAGAAGGATATACGCTAAATACTAAACTGCACAGTATTGCGCTGCAAATAACACCCGTGAGGAAAATAGGGCTTATCAGCGTAGGAATATCCTTAAAATAGTAAATTTCCCTCGGAAATGGTTCAAGACCTGTAAGATTATAAATCACCTCTTTTAACCAATTTATTTTATATACTATTATAAGACCAAGACCAATACCTATACCTGAACCAATTAAACCTACCGAGAGTCCATACAGCAAAAATATGCTCATAACGCCTTTCGCCGTAGCCCCAAGCGCCTTTAGAATCCCAATGTCCTTTGACTTCTCATGCACAATCAGTATAAATATCGAGAATATATTAAAACCAGCAACAAAGAAGAACAGGGAAAGGATAATCACCTGAATCCACTTCTCAAGTGCAACTGCTGTAAGGAAGGTTTTTCTGGTATCTTCCCATGTATGGACGTTATAACTGCTGCCGAGCCACTCCTGAATCCTGTCTCGGATTTCGTTGGCATATTTGTAGTCATCCAATCTAACGCTTATGCCTGAAACTGCGTCCTTTGCCCCCACCAATTCCTGTGCAGCAGAAAGCGGTATATAAATATACTGCCTGTCGAACTCGTACCAGTTCGTCTGAAACCTTCCAGCTATGATAAAGGGCTTAACGCTCATCCTATCCCAACCCTTTACTGTAACCAGCACAATCTGCTCGCCATCCGGCACAAAGCTTTGTGGGAATTCTTCCGGCTCACCGGGACCCATGCGCAATAGTTCCACCCCTGCAAAGGCGCTCGGGATATTTGCCTCCTTATGTGTTTGTAAAAGGTCAGAGGGCTTCTTGCCAAATTTGCTAACGTACGATTCAAAATCCCCGATTTCTGCCTCCGCCTCTGGAACAATGCCCCTGAAGGATGCAAACTCCTTCGCCCCCCTAATCCTTACGAGCGCAGGACCCTCAATGTAAGGCGCGCAGGCTTTAACATGCTCAAAGGTTTTTAACTCTGCTATTATCTCATTATAGTTATCAAGGTCGTACATCCCGCCCTTTATTACTATTAAATGAGCAAGTGTACC